>JAJEDS010000360.1 GCA_022821365.1 Dehalococcoidia bacterium
GGAACTAATCGAAGGAGTCATTGTTGTAATGTCGCCCATTGGCATTCGGCACGCCGCTAGTGTACACCGCTATATCCAGGTGTTCTCTCCCCTGGTCGGAGAACGACTCAGCTTCCAGATTCAGAACCCCCTTCGTTTGGACGACCACACCGAACCCGAACCGGACGTGATGCTTTTGCGCCCGCGGCCCGATAACTATTATGATTCTCATCCCGGCCCGGAGGACGTGCTGCTGGTTGTCGAGGTGTCCGAAACCAGCCTGAACTACGACCGGGGGGTTAAAGCGCACCTGTACGGACGCCACAATATTCCGGAAACCCTGGTGCTGAACCTTCCCGGGGACTGCATCGAAGGTTTCACCAGGCCAGGCCCAGAAGGCTACGCCCAGCAAAACATCTACCGGCGGGGGGATACAATCACCCTGGCATCTCTGCCTGACCTGGAATTGGCGGTCGAGGAACTGTTGCCGCCACCACCGGATTCCGGGAATTAGGTAACCTCTGAAAAGTCAATTACTCGGACAATCAACCCGTCGTTCCCACGCCGGCGGGAACCTCGCCAGCTAAAAACCGAGGTTCCCGTCTTCACGAGAACGAGATTATTCAGATCTTCCCTACATTATCTTGGGATTAACGCAGCGCCGGCAGCACATCATCGCACAGCAGCGAAATGGCCTCATCCACGTCCGGGCCCAGTTCCGAGAACATTAGCTGGGTGAAACCCTGGTCGCCTGCAATGTCGCGGATTTCCACCATCCGTTCCGCACACTCGCCCGGACCCCCGGCGATGAAAATCGCGTCCACCATGCCGTCGGTTACTAGCGCGTCAAACTCCGACTCCGTGGCCCCGTTCTTCTCGGCCTCGTCCAGCCGTGCGATGTCGGCAATAGCTACTCCCATTCGTTCGATGTCCTCATGGGTGTAACCCTGGCGGTACATGTTCAACACCCGGTGGCCGGCGCTTTCCTTAACCCATTCCCGTGCCCGGTCTGCATCCCGGGACACTGAAATCTTGATTTCGGCCACCCTGGGCGCCTGGGCCTTGTTCCTGTTTGTGGGAACGGCGCAATTGAATATTTCCAGAAGCCCGGGCACCCGCCCAGTGCGAAGGGCTGCCAGGTAATGGCCGCCAAAAATCAGGCCGTCCATATCCCTTCCACCCACTTCCAGGCCCAGGGGGCCGCTGCTGCCGCAGAATATCTTGACTGGCGAGGAGGGCCTGAAGTTTAGCTGGAAGGTGGCGTCGGGGTTGAAGTGATAATAGTCCAGCAGGGCCGGATAATCGGAAAAGCAGACCCCATCGCCGTCCAGCAATCGGCGCAGGCTCAATGCCGTCTCCCGCAAGATACTGACGGGCCTGGGAGTTCTTATGAGCCGGGGCGTGCGGGGATTGCCCCGCCCCAGGCCAATGGATAATTCCCTGCCGTCCATCAATTCGCTGAGGGTGGCCACCGAATCGGCCAGGTCTACCGGGTTGCGAAAGTACTGGACCGTTACCGCCGTACCCAGCTTGATGTTCAGGTTGCAGGCCATGGCCGCCAGGGTAACGTAAGACTGACGACTGCGCAGGTTGTCCGTTACCCACAACTGGGAAACTCCCTTGTTCTCCCCCTCCTTTGCCAGCTCAACCAGGTGAGGCAGGGGAACGTGGGCATAGGTGGGCAGGTGGAATTGTACTCCGATTTCCATCCCAGGCATTGGCTTACCTTCCTTATTGGTATTGTTCAACGATCAAAGTTTCCAGCGCTCAACCATCAAAGGCATTTCTCATGCCGAGGGGGTGGGAATCCACCATTCCCTACCCCGGGCCGTTTCCACGTACTCGGGCCAGCGCAGGTCCACCGGAGGGGGAAAGTCGGGCGGCAGCAGGGGGGCTACCCACTTGTCTCCGCCGATGCCGCCGCCGGTGCGCTCCCGAAACTCGGCCTGGGCCCTTTCCAGTTCCTCCGGCTGGGTTAGCAGGTCAGTTAACGTGCCTGCGATGGTCTTGCCCGCCACGAACATCCCGGGATCAATGCAGTCCCTCACCCCACCCATGGCATTCAATGTCCACGTGGGATAGGTGTAGCCGGACACAGGGGGCCGCAGCCTGGGCCGCGAGGTGTGCAAACGGACCGTAGGAGCGTGCCAGGTGTATTCGACGTAGTCGTCCGAGGTGAAGTTGTGCTGCCAGGGTGGCAGGCTGCGCTGCTGCGCCGCTTCATAATCCTGCGGTGTCTGGAGGCGCAGGTTGTCGTCAGTAAATGGCTCTTCCATGGGACTCAGCCCCAGGTTTTCCTGGATGGCGCGGGCGAAGTCTCGGGCCTCGCCGTTCATATCCGGTGCCCCCACCTCTTGCAGGTTGCGGTAGGTCAGGTCAGCCAGGGCCAGGTTGGGCAGGCCCACCCTGGTCCTGGTTACCCAGCGGGGTGTTACCACGCAACCCGTTACCTCGGCGGCGTGTCGGGCGTTCCGCTCCAGCACCTGGTAGATGCGTTCCTGTATGTCCAGGGTGGGGGAGCGCCAGGCATACTGTATCTGGCCGATGCGCGGCGGCAGGTTGTCGGAGGTGCACTGGCCGCCGGCCATTATGTATTCATTGAGGGTCCAGGTGCCCGTGTGGGGAAACATGGCCTCTTTAGTGTACTTGGTGTTGGTGTACATCAGGCAAACGGCGTCCAGGGCGCCGGGGCAGCGGGCCACCGTATGAGGCCGGTCCGGAGCTGCCAGCAGACTGGCATCCATCCACTTCTCCGGTTCCATGCACTCGAAGGTGAAGACCACACTCCAGTAAGAACCGCACTGGGTTTCCCAAGCCACGGTGTTGGTAGTATGAGGGTGGTACACAACGGCGGCGTCCAGACCGTCGTAGTAGCCCTTGGCAGCGTGAACGGGCTTGGAGCCACAGATCTTCTCGGCCGGTTCGCCGAAGATACGCAGGGTTCCGGACAGGCCGTGGGACTCCATGGCCGCCTTGGCCCCCAGGATGCCCATCAACGCCGCCACGCCCAGGGATGAATGAGGGTCGGTGTGGCCGGCGGCCCAGGGATGCAGGCCTTCCCGGGGCGCCTGGTAGGGGACGGCCTGCTGCGAGTTGCCAGGCACCGCATCGTACTCCGCGAAGGATGCCAGTAGAGGACCGCCCTGTCCCCAGGTGGCAGAGAAGGCCGTGGGCATTCCCCCTGACCCTTCTTCCACCTCGAATCCTTGTCTGCGCAGCAACTCCACGTAGGCCGCCGCAGACTGGTACTCCCGGTAGGCCGGTTCGGCATAAGCCCAGATCTCCTGGTGAAAGTCGGAAAGCCACTGCCGGTGGTCGTCGATCCACGCCAGTGCCGTTGCCTTGGGTTGCTCAATCGTCGCCATATCATTGCTCCCAAATGTGGGCGGGTAGCCGCTTGACTCTCGCATTGTAAGTCTGCCTTGATAGTAACGCAAAAGCGCAGGCTTCTTCCGGCTGCGGCTTCGTATCCAGGATAGACATCACGTGGCAAGCAAGCTATATTCCTGGCATTCAGATGAGGTGATGCGGAAATGGCAGCAGATCGCGAAATATACGTGAACTTGCCAGTGGCTGACCTGGATAAGTCAATTGGCTTCTTCAGGGCGCTGGGTTTCGAGTTCAACGAACGGTTCACCGGTGACAAGAGCGCCTGCATGATCATAGGCGAAAAGTCTTACGTTATGCTGCTTACCCGCGCCTCCTTTGAGGACTTTATACCGGGGAAGGCCATCGCCGACACTACCAGGACGGCAGAGGCGCTGGTGGCGGTGTCGGCCCCGGACCGGGCAGCGGTGGATACGATGATTGCCGACGCAGTAGCCGCGGGAGGCAGCGAGTACCGGGAGGCAGCGGACCACGGCTGGATGTATTACCGAGCCTTCCAGGACCTGGATGGTCACGTGTGGGAGGCGCTGGCCAGTGACGAGAGCCTTCTGCCCGATGAAATGAAGGAGAGTGGAAGTTAAACGCTATGGCAGAGCTTCAGAAGATTACCCCGTTCCTTTGGTTCGACGGGCAGGCGCAGGCGGCGGCGGAACTGTACGTATCCCTGTTCCCGGACTCCAGGATTGTGAGCAGTTCGCCGCTGCCTGCGGGGCCTGCGGAAGGTGCAGCTATCGTATCCTTCGTCCTGGCGGGCCAGGAGTTCACCGCACTGGATGGTGGGCCGATGTTCCAGTTCACTCCGGCCATATCCTTCGTGGTCAACTGCGAGACCCAGGAGGAGATTGACCACTTCTGGAACGGCCTGTCGGAGGGTGGCGGGAAGCAGCAGTGCGGATGGGTTCAGGACAGGTTCGGGGTGTCGTGGCAGATAGTTCCCGTGCAGCTGGAGGCATTGATGGAGGCCAGTCCGGAGGGGGTGATGTCGGCATTGCTGGAGATGGAGAAGATAGACCTGGCGGCACTGGAATCTGCGGCCAGGGGGGAGTAAACTGCCCGAAAGTCGGAATGATAACCATCGGGAGGAATCGCTTATGGCTACCAAGCGCATGGGAGAAGCATACTGGGGCGAGGAACTGCACGTGCCCCTGTCCACCGACGGGCAGGTGACTGCCTACGTGTGGCCGCTGCGTATCCTGTCTATCAGGGGGACGAGTTGCGGCGGGCCGACCATCGGCGTGGACGTGGGTAACGAAGAGGTGCTGCGGTTTGACTGCCACGCTGACCGGGGCCACTGGCACACGGGCGGCTACGACCGGCTGGGCACGCCCGGCAACTCCCACGTGGACTTCCCCGAAGGGGTGGGCACGGTGGAGGAACAGGTGGCCTGGTCGCTGCGGCACCTGCGGGGCAGGGTCAGCGAACTGCTGGCCCAGTCGGAGCAGGAAGAGGCTTCCCAAAAGGTGGAGTCCTTCCTTGTGGAGACGGGCTTGATTAACATCCGCAACCACATCGAGAGGAACGCCTACCTGCGGAAACGGGCTATAGACGAAGCGGTTATCGAGGGATAGGCAGGACACCCTGACAACATCGCCCCAAGACTGTTGCGGGACAGGTCTCTTATTCAAGACCTGTCCCGTTTGCCGTTTTCCAACCAGCCCCGATTTAGGACCACCGGACCACCTGGAAACTATCTCAAGATCGCCATCTCAAATCGCGGGTGGGTTTCATCCTAACGACGGTGGAGCAATTCACCCCGATTCTGACTTTCTCCAGTCGATCCCCGGTCGAGAGAAAGGAGTTCTTTAGACTGTTACTTTACGCTATAGCCTTCCCCGAATTCGTACTCCTTACCGCCCAGAGTTACTGTTGCCGCTCGTTGCAAGTTCCAGTAGTAAGAGAGGCTTGTGTCTAACGAGGTCAGCGGCGCGTAGGAACCAAGATCGGTGGGCGGGCTGAGGAAGAAGGGCAGCAGGCCCGGATTGAAGGTCCCCGTGGGATCGTAAAGCGACCAGCTCTTGGTGGCGTTGTCGAAGTAGGCCACCCACTGAAGGTTTCCGGCCAGGGGCGCCACGGTGTTGACAATGGGCGAACCGGGCGGAACCACCGGACCGGAAGGCGCGGCCTGGACTGTGAAACCCGTCGATACGGAGTCCGACCCCACCGTCATTATCAGGTTGTAACTGCCGGCGGAAACGTCGGGCACTACGATGGTGGCATAGAAACTGCCCAGGGAGTCGACGGTGACGGGCGGCGCCGGCGATGCGGTTACGCCACCAAAACTCACCGCTCCAACCGGTGAACCGGGCGCAAAGTCGGTACCCGCCACGGTAAGGCCCGTCCCGGGCTGCCCGCTGCCGGGGTTAACGCTGATGGACGGGTTCCTGACGGGAACCGGCGTAGCGGTAGGCACGTTGGGCCGGATTACGACGGTAGGCGTCGGCCTGGGCAAGGGCGTCGCGGTGGGTTCGGGCGCGGGCGCGGCAGTAGGCTCTTCGGTAGGCGGCAGCGTAGGCTCCTGGGCGGGCGCGCGACTACCAAACCGGCTGCCGGGCACTACCACGAGAGGAGTTGACACGGGCCCCGAGGGCTCGGTGGGCGCCTCCTGGGTGGGCAGCGGCGGCAGCGTGGGCGCCTGAACGGGCGGCGCTGCAATTATTACCGGGGCGGTTGTAGGTGGCGGCACGGGGGTGGGTTCCTCTCCACCACAGGCGCCAAGAGCCAACAAGACCACGCAACTAATCGTCAAATATATAAGGACTACGGGCAACCGATGTGCCTTCACCCCTCCTCTTCTCCCAAAACCCATTTTTGCCTCCATGACCATAGTGTTATGTAATCAACACCAATTTATTGTAACTTTGCAAGGCTGGGCTGACAATTCCCGCCTTTTGCGGGAATTGTCAAAAATGTCTATCGTAAGCATTGCAGGTTTACATCAATTTGACGAAACCGAGCCATTCCGCTTCATAAAGCGGGTGAGAATCCCAACCGTCGGATCAGCCTGAACACTCACATTTCCTCTCACTGGGCCGACGCAAAACAGAATCCACACATTTCTTCTGAAGCATTTACTTCAATAATTATTCAGCAGCCCATTGGTCACCTTCTGAGCCGCCCCCTGGAAGGGCTTCATTCCCATACTGGCACTCCCACGCGGAGGAGGGAATGGATTCTGGAATGGATTCCAGACGCCGGTGGTTTACACTAGCAGTCTGTCCGAGAAACAGGTTGCGTGAAGGAATGGGTGTATGATGAGGGGGCACCTGGAGACGGAGGTCCCACGATGAGCAAGACCTACCTTCCCTATGACCCAGACCAGCAGTTGCTGCTGCCAGCGGCCCT
>JAJEDS010000260.1 GCA_022821365.1 Dehalococcoidia bacterium
AAGGGCCGCTGGCAGCAGCAACTGCTGGTCTGGGTCATAGGGAAGGTAGGTCTTGCTCATCGTGGGACCTCCGTCTCCAGGTGCCCCCTCATCATACACCCATTCCTTCACGCAACCTGTTTCTCGGACAGACTGCTAGGCTGGTGGGCCCGATGGAGACTTGATTACCCCCGTGCGTCTTGCTCGGTCACAGGCAACGCCTGCGCCTGGATATGTGATATTCAATGTTGCGGTATTCCAGCGATGAAGGAATAATCCGGTAGATGTACTCCTTCCCGTTTATCAAGTACCAAACGTCGCATTGTGCAACTTCCTGCAAATCCCAAGCCGCATGACTCACCAGTTCACGTATCCATAGAGGTACTCGGACCATATCGGAGGGCGAGTATCTGCCGGAGAAGCGCACATCGAAACTTCCGATTCTTTCCCAGCCGGAACTATGGAGTTTGGGGTCATCACGACGCACCCAAATCCTCTTACCTTTAACAACTATTGACTCCATTTGAATCTCCCTTCACCCAGGCATATCAAGCTGTCCGCTCCCCTATCTCCTCCCCCGTAGCCGGGTCCACCTCAAATGGCCCTGGTAGCTCCAGTTCCTTGGCGACCTCCTTGACTGCGGGTGTTCCAGGCCCCGGCGGCGCCCTTTGTCCGTTGGTTCTCCAGATACACAACCCTGGAACTCCCAACCATGTGATCGGACACCGTGTCCGAGTTGGCGCGGCGAGTCAGGACATCCTCGGAATCGCCCACCACCGGCAGCAGGTCCGGAGGCCGGGACTCTCGCAAAACGGAAGGCAGGGACCGGTTGGCAAGCAAATCCGCACGGTTGCAGGCGGCGACTATAGCCGGGATAACTGGCATTGGTCATTTACCCTTCAGTGGTTGGGATGTCGGAGACAATCTTCGAATCGGCTGAGTCCGTCAACAGATTCGTCTTCTCAGAGACGACCCGTCTGGTATAGTCGCAGAATACGAACCTGCTAGACCGTAGCTGGCCTTATGAGCTCGATTTTCCACATGGGAGGTGCTTTTCTTACCGAGTGACCGCTGTCAAGACCCCGAGGCGGCAAACCGCAGTGCTCGCCCCAACCCTACCCGGCGGCGCCGCTTTGCCAACGGCCCTGGCCACCCAGGCTACGCCGCCCACTGGCGCAATCCCTTTCTCCAGGAACCCGATATCTATTCCAGCTTGAACTTGTTCGTCGCCGCAAACACTACCAGTCACAGCCAGCCCCACGCCGTCAGCGTCAGCGGTGTGCCATCAAACCGCCAACTCCGCCGAAAGCAGCCCCATGAGGATACACTCTGGGCGTCGTATTGGGACATAGCGGTAACGGTGGTTCACCCCAGGGCCTTGGCGCGCCGACCCGGCCGCCGTCATCCACCAGAGTGTCCAGCACGTCCAGAACGGGCCGCCCACGACAGGACCAGGCGAGCGTCTTTCATCCCTGTCCTGGCCGTGGCCGTGCCGGTCGGTATGCTGGTTGCCGTCGTCGTGGCTGCGATATAATCCGCTGTGAGGGAACAGCGAATAGTTGGACGATCCTGCCGGAGAGCTTGGCGTTTCTATTCTGGTCATTGTGCACCAGATTGAAAACCATAGACCGGCCCACGTTGTGCCAGCGTGACCAACCCCGGGTTGCACCTCCGGGCCACCCGCCCACTCGCCCACCCGTTCTCATCATCCTTCTCTGTTATTCCATGACAGCGACGCTTAACAAAGGTGGAATCCTATGCAGAGGAGAATCGTGAACTTCGGTTTCACTTTGACAGTGGCAGTTGCGCTGATGCTCGCGTCTGCGGCGTGCGGCAACGACGGCAGCAGTTGGGGCGATGCACGCTACACTGCCGGGATGCGGAACGTGGAGGGCGACCCCATAGGCACTGTCGTTATGCACCAAGGCTCAGGGGGATTCCTGGTGACCGTCATGGTGGAAGGCATCGAACCCGGCCCGCACGGCATCCACATCCACTCGGTCGGGACGTGCATGCCCGATTTCAAGGCGTCGGGCGGACACATCAACGTGGGCAACCGCCAGCACGGGTTGCTCAACCCCGACGGCCCGGACAACGGCGACCTGCCCAATATCTTCGCCGCCGCTGATGGTACCGTGGAGGCCGAACTTTTCACGACCCTGGTTGATCCAGACCTGTTGATGGACGACGACGGGTCCGCCATCGTGATACACGAGAACCGCGATGACCACAACACCCAGCCCATCGGAGGTGCCGGAGGGCGCATCGCCTGCGGCGTGCTGAACTAGACGCCGTGCTCTACCTATGACGTTGGCTCTATGCCCCTGCGATTGTCCAAGGTTGTAGATTTCCACACAAAGTCTCGTATCTTGACTTTGATAAGGAATCATTCCACAACAATAGGGGTTTCCGGGGCGGCAGATGGAAAGAGTCTTGGTCGGAGAAGGCAGTTGTTGAGCGCGGGTCGCCGCTCTCCGTCCATTATTACACATTGTCTGGTGTCGGTGTATCACTAACCCGCATGCCAGTCGCCAGGCCAGGTAATCAACCGGGGAACTGTGCTCGCCCAGGAACGATTGACAGGAATGCTCCTGTGGCTCGACAATTGAGTAAGACTGGATAACAAGGAAGGAAGATGCCGAGAACGACCAAGACCATCACATTCTCGCTGCCGCCGGAAATGGCGGAGCGGCTGGACCAGGCCATGCAGGGTCAGGGCCGGTCCCGGAGCGAGTTCCTGCGGGACGCCGTGGTGCGCTACATCCAGGAGTGCGAGTGGCGGCAACTGCTGCGGTATGGCGAGGAGCGGGCCAGGGAGCGGGGTATCGGCCCCGCGGACGTGGCCGGGCTGGTGGAAGAGTACCGGAACGAGGTGGGTCAACCCCAGCCGTGAGAGTGGTCCTGGACACCAACGTGATCGTCTCCGGGCTGAACTTCCCCGGCAACGAGCGGATGGTGCTGGAGTTGGCCCTGCGGGGCCGGTTCCAGTTGTTCCTGTCCTGGTTCATCCTGGGCGAAGTCTCCGGGGTGCTGACGCGGAAATTTGGCTGGGACCAGGAACGAGCGGTACGGGCGATAAGCGTCCTGCAAGATGGTGCCACCATCGTTGAACCGCCGCGCCTGGCGGAAGTGATCGAGGGCGGCCACCCCGACAACCGTGTACTGGAGTGCGTCGCCGCCGCCAACGCCGACTACCTGGTGACCGGCGACCGCCGCCATCTGCTGCCTATCGGCGAACACCGGGGCGCCCGCATCGTCAACGCGCCCCAGTTCCTTTCGACGTTGGCGGAAGTCCAATAGGAGGCTGGGGGATACGCCATGTCGCCTGCTGAGAAGCAGGGAAGGAGGCCAAGTAACCTACGTGGTAGACAATCCCTTTGGCCTGAATCCTCGCAAAATTGGCACTCCGGGAGGTTGACTTGGGTGCCCTCAGTACCGTGGTCGTCCCGGACTCCTTCATTCGGGGCTATGGCATCGGTCCCGCGGTCAACCTGGCCTTCAGGGAATTGGCGCCGGACGGTGAGAATGAAACTGATATGGAAGTCCGCGTTGTTGCCGATATTGTTGCTGTTGGCTTGCGTGCAAGGCGAAACAGTGCCAATGCCCACAGCTTTCCCGAACCTCGACGATGGCGGTGATCAGCGGGACGTAACCTTCACGGAGTCGACTTCCTTACCCCTCGAACCCGAGGAGCTGTCCCAAGAGTTGAAGTCTATGGTGGTAGAGGCAGAGGCACGCGTATCGGAAGAAAATATAGACGCCGCCGACTCTCCGGAACCGGTTTGGGTCTACATTATGGGTGAGGAGGGGCGTGATGGAACAGACATCACCCAATGGTTCGTTGAAAACCGCATCCATTTTGGGTACTCCCTGTCCGAAGCGAAGCAGCCAATATACCATGCTGAGGTTCCGGTGCTCCGCCTGGTCGAACTAGCTGAGGTGGACGGTGTATCTGTCATCCAACAAATATCACGCCTTCCCACCATACCGATGCCGACCGAGCCACCCGGCGCATCCATATTCACACGCGAGGGGCAATGCGATAGCTGCCACAGCCTCGATAACTACAGTCGTTGGATCTACGCTTGGGGAACCTTGGGTCCACCATTGGACGGGATTGGAAGTGCCGCTGCAACTCGGATCCCGGGAATGTCCGCCAAGGAGTACCTGCGGGAGTCCATCGTCAACCCGGATGCCTTCCTTAGCTCAGAATGTTCCTTCAGTGGCGACCAGCCCTGCCCGCCTGGCCTCATGGAACCGTTTATCGTTGAGGCTGACTTCACCGACGCTGAAGTGGATGCGTTGGTGGAGTTCCTCCTGATGCTGAAGTGAACCCTAGCAGTCTGTCCGAGAAACAGGTTGCGTGAAGGAATGGGTGTATGATGAGGGGGCACCTGGAGACGGAGGTCCCACGATGAGCAAGACCTACCTTCCCTATGACCCAGACCAGCAGTTGCTGCTGCCAGCGGCCCT
>JAJEDS010000071.1 GCA_022821365.1 Dehalococcoidia bacterium
AGGGCCGCTGGCAGCAGCAACTGCTGGTCTGGGTCATAGGGAAGGTAGGTCTTGCTCATCGTGGGACCTCCGTCTCCAGGTGCCCCCTCATCATACACCCATTCCTTCACGCAACCTGTTTCTCGGACAGACTGCTAGGGCGCTGTCCCGTCTGCCGCCGCGTCGTGCTGTTATACTTTCCCACATCAACCTGCCCCGGGCAGTCCACCAGTGGAGGCACCCGACATGGCCCAGTCCATCAGAATCTCCATGCGCGTACCCGGAACTTCGCCCATGCCCGAATTGCTGGACATGATCCGGCAGATCGAGGCAGCCGGCTTTGACGGCGCGGGAATCCTGGACAGCCAGATGATTTGCCGCGACACCTTCGTAACCCTGGGGCTGGCCGCCAGCGCAACCAGCACTCTGCGGCTTTTCCCCGCGGTCACCAATCCCTTTGGCCGGATTCCTCCGGTGCTGGCCGGCGCGGCCCAAACGGTAGCGGAAATAGCCCCGGGCCGGACCAGAGTTATCATCGGCACCGGTTACACCTCCGCCAGCACCATCGGCCGCCGCCCCGCCACCCTGCGTCAGATGCGCCAGTGCATCACCGAAGTGAAGGCCTTGCTGTCCGGGGAAAGCGTGGAATACAACGGAATGACCAACCGCCTCGACTTCGCCGGCAGCGACGGCGGCGCGGGCGTACCAGTGCTGATGGCGGCGTCCGGCCCCCGCTCCCTGCAGTTGGCCGGCGAGGTGGCCGACGGCGCATTGGCCCTGGTGGGCTACACTCCCGGCATCGTCGAGAAGGCACTGGAGCACCTGGAGGCCGGCGCGCGGAAAAGCGGCCGCACTCTGGAGGATCTGGACATAATGTTCGCGGTGAGGACCTGTATTGCCGGCTCAGTTGAGGAGGCCCGCCGCCTGGCCCGCCCCGTGTCCGTCCACTGGGGCCTGATGTGGGGCGGACCCAACTGGCTGCCCTTTTCCGGTTACGACATTCCCGAATACGAGATACCCCAGGGGGTGTATGACATCTATCCCGACCTGGGCCATGCCCCCAACTGGGAGGAAGCCATTGATATGACCAGCTTTGTCAGCGACGAGGTCAACGGCCAGCTATGCGATGCCCTGGGTCTCATTGGCACTGCCGAGTACTGTACCGAAAGGATTCAGGAAATGGCCAAGTGTGGGGTTAACCAACTTTACCTTATGCCCTGCCTGACCTTCGCGCCGCCCCAGGTGGAAGTAGAGGCTTTCGCCGACCATATTTTGCCCGCATTGGCCAGTAGCTGACCCCAAGTAACGTCAACCCGACCGGGTCGCGTGGCTCATAGTCTTCTGACTCTTTATCCGCCCCTTTTCCCGGTGCGTGGGAGGGACGATCTGGCCCGGCCGAACTCCCGTACCCAGTAGTCGATATCCATGCCCGTCTCCAGGCAGGCGTAAAGGACCACGCCCGCCGCGGCCCTGGCGTCCTCCAGAGCGTCGTGGTGCTGGAAGGATATGCCCAGGTCGGCGGCCAGGTTGGCAAGATTGTAGCCCCGGTTGCCCCTTCTCTCCGGCCAGGCGCGGCGGGCGATGGCCACGCTGTCCAGCCAGGTTACCGGCAAGATGGGCAGCCCGTACCGGCGGGCCGCCCCGTCCATAGCGTTGCGGTCATAGAAGGTATGGCTGACCAGCACCTTGCCGTCCAGCAGATCAAATACCTCGGCAAAAATATCATCAAAGGAAGGCGCCCCGCCAATCGAACCCGGCCCTATGCCGTGCAGACGCACGTTAAAGGAGTTGAACCCCTCCTCCGGATCAACCAGGGTGGAGAAGCGAGTCTCAACCAGACCTTCGGACACTTGCACAATGCCGACCTGGCAGATGCTGGATACCCGACGGTTGGCCGTCTCCACGTCGATGGCGCAAAAGTCCAGGTTGCGTGTCATTTGTTGGGTGAAGGAGGCGGAAGGGAACATGCCCAGTTTGGAAGAAGTGGTGGAGACGGGGGAGAGACGATGCCGCACTATCCGGCGATGCCGATTTTAGTAGAGTTTCTAGAAGTCTCACGTTCCGAGCCGCCCATAAGCTCATGGGTCAAAGAGGTGCGGATCAAGTCCGGTTTTACAAGGAAGCAACTCGCCGAAATGGTTGGAGTTCACGAAAAGACGGTCCAGTCTTGGGAAATAGGAAAGACCGTGCCTGGCCGAGCCAAGCAGCAAATGCTCGCCAGTTTAACGAGTGAAGATACGGTGATCAACGACGAATAGTTTTGACCGCCAAGACGACTATCTCTGCCGGTCTAGATGGGATATCCTATCCGCCAATGCCGTACTTGAACATGCAGATCACTGGCTCGGTTGCCATCTGTTGATTTTAAGTGTAACACATTACGAAATTTCCCGTGGGAAGTACGCACCTAGACAGCATAGGCCTGCAACTTCTTTAGAGCGACGCGAACATCGTCCCCCCGGTGGCTATGCCTCTTGCATACGCCTATTGGAATGGCTCTCCCTTGTCGCCTGAATGAATTACCATCGTATATCTTAGAGGCCAAGGCGACGGCCCCGAACACTCGGTCAATTCTGAGCCTTCAGTGCGTCTGATTGAGCAGGAGTATGAACACTTCCTTTTCAATATAATGGCTGGAGCCACGAGGACCCGATCACAGCCATTGCCCTGCACCAAACCCCAAGAACTGTGTCTTTGACTGTGGGAGTAATGATGCTCTTGCGGCGGAGTATTGGTATAGCTCCGTCACCGGCGCAGGTTGTCATCTACTAATGTTTCAACGGACTCAACGTTGTCGCCAAAGGCCTGCCGGGTTTACCTAAGGCGTCCTCCAGTCAATTACAATTTCACACCATTCAGGCAAAGACCTCTTCTGTAAAAACCTCTTCTGTATTGATTGTTCTTTTTTCGGTTGCCCCGAGCCCATTGAAGGGCCGTCTGTTCATGGTTCGACAAGTGTGGTCTCCTATGGGACCACCAATAAAGCCATCAGCCCAATAGCGATGGTCTACTGGCGCAAGATTCTGATTTCAGTCTCGCAGTGCCTTGAGCAGTATGGCAGGCGCCTCAGACTCCTACCGACGCAGCTAATACACCTACGCTTCATTGAGAACCAGCCGGCCACCGTGTTCCGATCTAATGGGCATCCTCCCAAGGGAACTCTGATATACTTCAACGAACGGTTCGCGAGGAAGATTCTCAATATGAAAGTGCCGAAATCTCAGGTGGCCACAATAGCCCTTTATGTCCTTAGGCAGCGGTTGGCGAGCCGCAAACGATATCCCTTGGTGCTGATGCTGGAGCCGCTGTTGCGTTGCAATCTTTCGTGCGCCGGCTGCGGCAAAATCCAGTATCCTCCCCACGTTCTCAAACGAGCCCTAACGGTAGAACAGTGTATCAACGCCGTGGAGGAGTGCGGCGCCCCTGTAGTCAGCATACCTGGCGGAGAACCCCTGCTATACCCCCACATAGGAGAGTTGGTCGAAGAACTTACTCGCCGCAAGAAGTACGTTTATCTTTGCACCAACGCCCTGCTACTCAAGGAAAAGCTGGAGCAGAATGTCTTCACCCCTTCCAAGAGGCTCAGTTTCAGCGTTCACATGGATGGTCTGCGTGAGGAGCACGATACTTCGGTCTGCCGCGCAGGGGTGTACGATATTGCGACCGAAGCAATAAGAGAGGCGGTCCAAAGGGGTTTTCGGGTAACCACCAATACCACCCTGTTCAGCACCGCCGACCCCATCTCGGTTCGCGCCTTCTTCGACGCGATGATGGACCTGGATGTGGAGGGCATGATGGTGTCACCCGGGTTCAATTACGACTTTGCCCCGGACCAGGACTCATTTCTCAACGGGGCACGCACCCGGGAGCTTTTTGCCCAAGTACTGAAGGACAGGAAAAGGCGCTGGCGGTTCAATCAGTCGCCGCTGTTTCTGCAGTTCCTCATGGGCAAGCGCGAGTTTGAATGCACACCCTGGGGCAACCCCCTGTATACAATATTTGGATGGCAGCGTCCCTGCTACCTCTTGCAGGGCGGTTATGCCGCTACCTTCAGGGAACTGATGGAAGAAACACCCTGGGAGGAATATGGCCGGGCCAGCGGCAACCCTCAGTGTCAGGACTGCATGGTGCATTCGGGTTACGAGCCATCGGCTGTTCACGCGACCTTTTCGACCTGGAGCGGACTGCGGGATTCCGCCTATGCCACGATTACTGGCAAGCTGTAAGCCATGAAAGAACAGAATTTTCCAATGAGCGGCGGGTCTAGTCAGGACAGCGCCACAATCGCCGAACTCGTTGAGCAGGCCTTCCAATACAGGGGCGACATTACCGTAGGGATGGTTGGCGGCAAAACCGTAACGGGCTATCTGTTCAACCGGAACGCACGCTGCGAAGAGCCCTTCGTCCAGTTGTTTGAAACCGGGACCGGGCACGAAATCACCGTCCTTTACCAGTCCATCGCCCAGATCCGGTTCACGGGCCGGGACGCGGCCGTTACGTCGGCCAGGCACTACGAGGATTTCAAGCGGCAATAATCCGCGATGCCCTTGTACGGCGCGATATTCACTCCCAATAGTAGAGCGACATGGGCGCCAAAACTGCTGTTGCCAACCTTCTGACTATTGCTCCTACCCAGCGGGAGTTGGGTGGACTGGGCTCCGGCCACGAGGTTGCTCCGGCCAGGGTGGTTGGTATTGGACGTGTTGCGGGAGCACGGCTAACTACGCTGCTGGAGGAAGCTCCCTGCCAATTGCTGGTCTCTCTGGGGTATGCCGGCGCGCTGGAACCACATCTTCGGCCTGGCGACCTGGTGGTGGGAAATGCCTATCTTCAGGGGGCAACCCCTCCGGTTTCCGGCGCTCCCCTGGCCACCCGCGCGGCGATTTTGCTGCGCGAATCAGGACTCTCGGTGCAGGAGGGCCCGGTCCTGACGGTGGACGAACCGCTCCTTTCTCCTCGGGCCAAACGTCGGGCACACCACGGCAGCGGGGCGCTGGTGGTCGATATGGAGGGGAGGTGGATAGCGGAAGCAGCAGAGAAGAAGGGAGTGCCTCTTATTGGCATCAGGGCGGTACTGGACGAAGCTCGGTTTCCTCTTCCCGCTTTCGTAGCGACTATCATTGCAGATTCAGGCCGAAGAGAGTGGGCCCACGCGATTCGCGGCATGTCCAATCCGTCGACCTTCAGGAGCATCCTTCCCCTGGCGCTGAGGTCCCGTGAAGCGTCTCGGTCACTGCACGTGGCCGCAAAGAATATCCTCGCGGCTTTCCTACACCAATTATGACCAGGATTCTTGTCACCGGCGCCTCCGGATTCATCGGGCGGCATGTGGTCAACTCCGCCGTTGAGCGAGGCTATCAGGTTGCTGCTCTCCTTCGAAACAAGGACGCATACGGGGAGAAGCCAACGCAGGTTGTTCTCTTTGAGGGTGACGTGCGAAACCCGGAAGCAGTCCAGTCTGCCCTGAGGGGATGCAGCGCGGTCATCCATGTGGCCGCGCTTTATTCATTTGATTCTTCCCAGGCAAGGTTGATGCACGACGTGAATGTCGCGGGAACCAGAAATGTACTCCGACATGCGCTTAAGTCGGGTGTTGAAAGGATCGTCTATACGGGCACTGTAGGGGTTACGGCTTTTCGCAAGGAAAGGCTTGCCACCGAGGATGATCTTGCCGGCTATGAAGCAATGAAGGGACCCTACAAGCGCTCGAAGTATTTGGCGGAGCAGACGGTGCGGGAGATGGTGGCCCGGGGCGCCCCCGTTATTACGGTATGTCCCACGGCTCCCCTCGGCCCAGGCGATTCCAAGCCCACTCCCACGGGGAAGATTGTCCTGGACTTCATGCGGCGCCGCATGCCGGCCTATGTTGACACTGGGCTGAACTTCGTGCACGTGAGGGACGTGGCAGAAGGCCACCTGCTGGCTCTGGAGGGAGGCGAAGTGGGCGCGCGGTATCTGCTGGGCAATGTAGATGGAAATCTCACCCTTAGGCAGGCCTTTGAAATTCTTTCCGACCTTAGCGGTGTTGCGGTTCCCCGGGTTCGTTTGCCCCACGCAGTCGCCCTGTCGGCAGCATGGTTGAGCAAAGCAGGTGCGGGACTGCTGGGAAGGCCGACGCCGATTCCCATGGAAGCAGTGCAGATGTCCGCCACGCGCATGTGGGTGGACCCCTCTTGGACAGTCCGGGAGTTGGGAATGCCCCAAACACCTGTTATGCAGGCATTTGACGATGCTGTCCACTGGTTTGCCGTCCAGGAAAAAGTGGCGGGACTCGAAGGATGAGAAAGAACGGTGCGCTTCCTTGACGTTTAACTCATGAATTGAGCAGCAAGTAAACGCTGCATCAGACTGCCAGCGGACAAGAGGCCTGGTTCCGAAGTTGGTCGAACAAAACAGAAAGCGACTTCTTCAACAAGCTGTGGAACGCACACAGGCGTATTTCCTTCGCACTCAACACGAGGAGGGATACTGGTGGGGAGAGTTGGAGTCCAATCCGACCATGGAAGCGGAGTACATCATGCTCACGCATTTCATGGGGTCGGATGAGGGAGACCGGATCCCGCGGGTTGCCGAGGACATCCGCCGCCGGCAATCGACCGACGGTTCCTGGCGAATGTACTACGGAGCGCCGGGCGACCTCAGCACATCCATTGAGTGCTACTTTGCGCTGAAACTCGCCGGCGACTCTCCCGAAGCGCCTCACATGGTAAGGGCCCGGGAATTCATCCTGGCCAATGGGGGCGTCCCCAAGGCGCGAGTCTTTACCAAGATTTGGCTGGCCCTCTTCGGACAGTGGGACTGGAAGGGGACGCCCACCATGCCGCCGGACATGTTGCTCTTGCCCAGGTGGGCCCCCTTCAACATTTACCGTTTCGCCAGCTGGGCGCGGGCTACCATCGTGCCAATGACCGTCATCCTGACACTCCATCCCACGCGGCCTCCCCGGGAGAGCGCATGGGTAATGGAACTCTACCCCGATGGCCCGGTCAACTTTATCCTGTCCCGCTGGCGGGCAAAGCCCTTTTCCTTGAGGGGAGGATTCCTGGCCCTGGACAAGGCTGTAAGGTTCTACCGCCGTCTTCCATTTGTTCCCGGGAGGGGGAAAGCGCTCAAGGCCGCCGTTGAATGGATAACCAGCCACCAGGAGGCCGACGGCTCGTGGGCGGGAATCCAGCCTCCCTGGGCGTATTCGCTGATTGCACTCAGCGCGCTGGGGTTTTCCCTGGAGCACCCGGTAATAGCGAAGGGCCTGGACGGGTTCAGGGGAAGGTGGAGCTTGCCTTCGGAGGACGGGAGGTCGCTCCGAGTGCAGGCGTGCCTTTCGCCGGTCTGGGATACCTGCCTGGCGATGCGAGGTCTTCTGGACTCGGGCTTGCCGGCTGAACATCCCGCCCTTCAACGAGCCGCTTCCTGGCTGATCAGAAAAGAGATCCGGCAAAAGGGCGACTGGGCCGTTTTTAGGCCCCAACTCGAACCCAGCGGATGGGCATTCGAGTTCGACAATGTCCATTATCCCGATATTGACGACACCTCAATCATCGTGGCTGACCTCGCTTGCGTCTCGATGAGGCATGAGTCCGAACAACGAGCGAGGACGGCAGCCATCGGGCGCGCCGTCAATTGGTTGACCGGTATGCAATGCTCCAACGGCGGGTGGGCCGCCTTTGACTGGAACAACGACTCCCGCCAATTGGCCAAGATACCCTTTGCTGACTTTGGCGAACTCCTGGACCCGCCCAGCGTGGACGTCACGGCCCACGTGCTGGAGATGTACGGACGGCTGGGTTATCCGCGGGAACATCGGGCGATCAGTCGGGGCCTTGCCTTCATCTGGGAGCAGCAGGAGCATGACGGCCCGTGGTTCGGGCGGTGGGGCGTGAACTATATTTACGGGACCGCCGCCGTGCTTCCGGCCCTGGAATCCCTGGGAGTGGACATGGGCCAGCCCCGGGTGCGCCGGGCTGTTGAATGGCTCCTGGCGCGCCAGAATCCGGACGGAGGATGGGGCGAGACCTGCGCCAGCTACGTCAACCCAAGTCTTCGGGGCCAGGGCGAGAGCACGCCGTCACAGACATCCTGGGCTCTTGTGGCGCTCATAGCCGCCGGCGAGGCCCGTCACGATGCGGTGGGCAGGGGCGTAGATTTCCTGCTTGAACGCCAGCAGGCAGACGGGACATGGGACGAGCCCCAGTTCACTGGTTGCGGATTCCCTGGCTACGGTCCCGGCGACCGCCCGGACAACATCGAGCCGGGCAACGGCGCTGACGGGCAGGGCCCCGAGCTGGGGGCAGCCTTCATGATCAATTACCATCTTTACCGCAACTATTTTCCCCTTTGGGCGCTGGGCAGATACGAACAGGAGATGTTGCGCCGGCAGTAGTCCACCTCCGGCGGTGCGCCTTTTCGATATGTGGCATCGCAACGCCCTCATTTGAAACGTCCCCGGATAACGTCCAGGTGGAGAGGTTGGGAAGCCATCCGGATAGGGACCTGAGGGAAAAACACTCCCTGAGTTTGGGACCTACCTGGGGCACGAACGACGGCCGCCCCTCACATCACCCAGCACAGATCGCACTCGCTGGCATTTCCAGAGAGAGACTCCGGTCCTTATCATCCTACGCACTGACGCCCCTGGCATTCAGACCTCAGGTTTATTCACCATCCGATATCCGACTCTTGGCTCGGTACGAATGTAGGTGGGCTCAGCGGCATTGTCCCCCAGCTTGCGGCGGAGCCTTTTAATTACGTCGCGGAGCAATCGATGCTCGCCCCTCCTTTCGGGTCCCCAGACAGCCTGGAGCAACTGGTCGTGGCTTAGCACTCTTCCGGCATTTTCCGAGAGTTGACAGAGCAACCCGTACTCAGTTGGTGTCAAATGAACGGGATCACCGGCCACCGTCACCCTTCGCCAGGCATAGTCAATGCAGAGGTCATCGGCCAGGTAGGGTTCGGGAAAGCCTGCCCGTCCAATCTTCGAACGCTTGCGCAAGGAAGCCCTGATCCTCGCTGCAAGCTCTGTGGATGAGAATGGCTTTACCACGTAGTCGGAGGCGCCCAGATCGAAGGCCCTGGCCACCACCTCTTCCTGGCCGTATGCCGAGAGGAAGATCACCGGTATATCTTCCCATTCCAGGATTTCCTGCATAAGCTTGATGCCGTCGATGCCAGGAAACATCAGGTCGAGCAGTATCAGATCCGGCTTCTCTTCCTCGACGATTCGAAGGACATCCTCGGGGCTTCCGGTCAGGTAGGGCTCGTAGCCGGCATTGACCAGAGCGTCGCGAATATACCTGAGGGCCTGGGGGTCGTCGTCCACCGCCAGGATGCGTAGCTTATCCCCAGGCTGAGACTGGGGTTGGGCCGACAATGCGCCGCGCTGAGCTCCATCTGCCACTTCTTCCCGATCCAACATTGGAACAGTGAAGGTAAACCGTGACCCGGTTCCCAACCCCTCGCTTTCCGCCCAGATACGACCCCCGTGGGCCTCTATGATCCCCTTGCAGATCGCCAAGCCAAGTCCCGATCCATCAACCATTCCCCGGCGCTCCTCGCCGCGGAACCGGGAAAACGATCGGAAGAGGTGCGGAATAAGCTCCTCCGGCACACCCCTACCCTCATCTATCACGGAGACTGCAACGAAGACCCCATCGCTGGTGGCCTCTACCCGAATAGGCGACCCCTCGGGAGAATACCTGGCTGCATTTGACAGGAGGTTGCTCAGAACCTGGACCATCCGAATCCTGTCGGCCACAACTGTGGGAATGCTGGGTGGAATGTCTATAGTAAGGCTGTGTCGGGCACCGCTGTTCAGGAACCTGTTCCTGGATTCATCTACAACGTCGGCGATACTTGCTGGTCCGGGGTCTATGGAAAGGGTACCGGACTCGACCCGAGCTACGTCCAGCAGGTCGCCAATCAGCTCCTGAAGATAGTCGACCTGCTGGTCAATGATCCGGTGGAACTGGGTAAGGACGGCGGGATCCATTCCCTTCGGCGAACTCAGCAGAGTGGTGGTGGACCCCTTAATGGTGGCCAACGGGGTGCGAAGCTCGTGGCTTACCATCCCCAGGAACTCGGCCCGCATACGTTCCAACTCCTGCAAGTCCGTCATATCCTGCAAAGTCACGACGAACGAGGTGATTTCCCCAACTTCGGACCGAATGGGCGTCGCGTTGAGCAAAGTAGTAACGCTACGACCGTCGGGGACCTTGAAGGTAATCTCCTCCGCTCGTATGGTCTCACCGCGACTTAGCGACTCCACCACGGAGAACTCCTTCAGGGACACTTCGCGCCCGTCCCCACGCACGAAGGTCAGAACGTCCAGGATCTGCTCCGGTGGTTGGTCCCGTTCCCGTAGGGCTTCCACGATCCTTACTGCTTCTCGATTGAGTGAGATAGGCGTTCCCGTCATGGCGTCGAGGACGACCACACCCACCGGAGATGTTTCTATCAGGGTCTCCAGATCATTTCTGGCCCGCTGCTCCTCCCGATACCTGCGGGCGTTGGATATGATCATTCCTGCCTGGGAAGCAAACGTGACCAGAGTTTCCTCGTCCGAAAGGGAGAACTCGCTCTCGTTTTCCTTATCTGCGAGGTACAGATTGCCTACACGCTCTCCAAGGTTGAGTACTGGAGAAGCTAAAAACGATATCTTTTGACCCACCTGTAGTGGGACGCTGAACTCCGTCAGGCCAACGGATCTGGTGTGGTCCAACAGGTACGAGATCCTCAGTGGCTCGGACAGGCTGCCGAAGTAACTGAACAGCTGCCCCGCGTCAGGGAGAGACCAGATCTGTTCGGCCTCTTCCGGGGTCATTCCGGAAGAGAGAAAGTCCTGCACCTGGCCCGAAGCATCCAGGAGAATCATAATCCCGTAGCGCGCCCCGGTCAGCGACCTCGCCGAGTCCAGCACGCCCTGAAGGACCGTGGCAAAGTCAAGGCTCTCGCTTATGCGATGACTGGCTTCACTCAACCGCGATAGCCGGTCGCGAAGCTCTTCAATTTCGCGGTCTCGTCTATTGCCCTGTTGCATAGCACCTCCTTTGCCGGTCAGGCCGGAGAACTGCAGATGGAGGTCCCCGAATGCCCCCTTGCCGACCGAAAGCCTGTTACTCTGCAGACCATTTGGGTCTGGAGAAATTACTCAATATTGCCACATTTATTGTAAGTAATAATACACCTTTCACACAGCCAAGAAAATAGACTAATAGCAGCCCTGAGTCTGCAAAGGCGAGGAACTGAGAGCGAATCCCCCCATACCTTCTGACTCTCCCAGACCGTTGGACGGGAAAGCCCGATCCCGATCCTCCTTAGAGTTTCTTGCCCTGCGGGACATCCGAGGCTGTTAATGGCAGGCTCATTACATTACTCCCCTGTCTGTCAAGTCCGCCCGCCCCAGGTCTCAGGGCTACCCGAGTGGCGGTGGAGCAGTGGCGTGGGGCTGCCGCAATTCTTGGATACCGGATTCTACGAAGGGAAAGCAGGGGAGGGTCCGCTTTCCCCATGTCAGGTGGTGCGACCCCAGATGCCCGGAATTCCCCAATGGCGCAGCTGCAGGCCAGTTGTCAGAATGCAGTTTGGCAGGGGTGAGCGGTCTCCGTTTCACCAGCCTCTGAGACGCCGGCCAGGCCGGAGGGAGCTTTGGATGGCCACTTGGGGAGCCCTGCTGCTGGTTTACGGCCTGTACAAATTTGCCGCGCTAAACGGGTAGGCAGGCGCAGTGTAGAAGAATGGGGGCATTACTGGTCAAGCACTAACAACGCTGAGGGGATGTACCCGGGCGTCAGGAGTAAGTGTCGGACCAGCGGGGCGTTTGTGAACCGGATGGCCGGCAGAGGGGATTGGAAAGGGTAGGGTCGGAAGAAGGTGCAGTCATGATTGGTAGGTTAGGCTCTCTTGTCTCATACCGATAAAGTTCAGGGCGTTGACGGCGGCTGACTCCAGTCGGCGCCTTGACAGGAAGGCACCCATTGCTACACAGCTATGAGTGCCTGCCCAGTGAAGCATGAGAAGGTGCGAATAGAATTGGACCCAAAGGACGTAGACCATGCCCGAAACCACCTGGCAACTCTCGTTCTGGAGGCACGGACCAGGGGAGACCAGATTCTTGTCCTGGATGTCGGTAAAATTTGCCAAAAGGCCGGCCTCGAGGGCGAAGCTGCACATCTGGTCTTTTGCAAAATCCTGGATAGCGACCGTTTTGTAAGGAATCACAACCTCTGGTACCACCACCGCAGGGGAGCCTGGGGCACGGAAGAGGCTGAGTACACTTTCTTGCTGGATTTCGGCGCCAGGAGAGCGTTCCTTGACCGGCCAACGGCTTCGCCTTGGCGGATCCTCCTGGCATTGCTCTGGATGGCTATTCTTGCGTTCGCGGCGATTGGCATCTGGGGAGTCCTGGCGTTGGCGCTCCGCTGACGGCAGCCCCGGAAGATCAGAAGGCGACCAAAAAAGGATTCGTGAAACACGAAGACATCAGGGGGTACACCTTATGAGCGGAGTAGCCTTTACACCGGAGGAGCTTGCGATTGCCCTCTTCCTATACCTCGTCCTTCCGCTGTCAGCACCAACTATCGTAGGCGGAATTGCCGGCCGCCGCCTTGAGGACGCGGGCATGGCCATTGGTCTACTTATAGGCGCGATGGCTGCGGTTGTAGGATTCTGTTTCATCTCAATGTGGTGGTCGTCCGGGTTGATAACGGTGAGAGTTCCCTGGGGGTTGCTGGACGAGGACTTCTTCATTGTCCCCATGGTGATCACGGTCGTAGCGATGGGATCAGCCTGGGGGGCGGTATGGTTCTGGAGTCAAAGGTCGTGAACGTTCAAGACTTGAGTGTCCCGGTTGTGGCGCTCATCTTCTCCGCGGCAGCTTTAGCCGTGGCCCTGGTGAGTGCGGCCCTGTCGATCCGACTGTGGCAGGTCATCAATGCCCGTGCCCAGCAGGGGGCTCCGCCCCGGCCAATTGCCCAGCCGGCCGCTGAAGACGGGGCAAGAGCCTGGCACGGAAATATGAACGAAGGGTACACTCGCGGTCCTTTTGCTGTCCGGCGCATGCCGACGCGCGGCGCCGAGGCTTGGCGCGGCAATGAAACTGAATGGGTCGCCTATCGAGATGGAGAGCGGGCGTTCGCGTCATTGGACCTTGAGGATGTACTGAGGGTTTGCGAAACAGCGGAAGACCCGTAATGCACCTGGAGTTTTACCCATGGAATGTAAGGCCGCCCGTATAGGGTGCAAGAGAAGGACGACGGCCGAATGGAAGCGAAAAGATCGCTCGGGCGTCGATACTGGCATGAATTTCAGAGGACTTCAAAGTGGCAACCGTTCGCCCCGCAACGGAGCGTCAGCCGATGAACCTTCTTCCCTTGGTTTTGACCCGGCTCTTGGCCCTGTTTTTCACCATGGGTGCTGCGCCCGTGGAAGCCCAACTCGAGCCACCGCATGTCCTCATCGGTCAGGCAAGGTCCAAGGGGCAACCTGCCAACCCGGGAACACTGATCGAGGCGTGGGACAAACAGGCCAAGGTTGGGGAAGCGACAGTTGTAGCCGATGGCATGTACGTCCTAAAGGTCAGCAAACCGCGAGGCCGGACCATTACTTTCACTGTTGGCGGCATCTCCGCCTCCGAAACCCTGGCGACATGGAGCATGGGCAAGATTCAGCGGGACTTCGAACTGAGCGCCAACGACCAGTTGGCGGGAGAAGTTACCGCTTCGAGGATAGCACAAGTCATGGGCACTGCTTCTGTGAGAGCCTTCGCCTTTGACGATGCTGCTAAAGAGGGGCTGTTCTATGATCAAAGGGCAGCCGAATACAGCACCCTCACCACACTCACTCCGGAAAGGCCCTATCTTTTCCTTGTTTCCAGGGATTACTCCATCGCGTTGAACGGCAAGATTAGGGAATTCACCTGCGGAAACGGCAACTGCTGGAATCAGGTTGTCCGGTGAAAGGAGTTCTGGCAATTGACTGATTACGAACTGGCCTCGCTCCTGGCCAAGACGGTTGCCGAAGCTCCAGTGGGCGAAAAGGGCAACGCCCACGTCCTGTTCGGGATTAAGTACGCTGACCTTCTGGTGGGCAGACTCCAGAGGGTGTCTATGCTCGCCAGGTTTCACTTTCCGGAGGCCGACGTTTGGCCCACTGCCCAGGCGGATATCAGCTACGGAGTGCGCATGGCAAGGTACGTGGTACTCAGTGGTTCTCCTCCCTGGTTGAAATAGGTGAGCTACGTGACCCAGCCCTGCCAACATTATTGGGTGCTGCACGACGAGGACGGTGGCACTATTGGCGTTTGCCGGATTTGTGGCGCCAGGCGTGAATTCCCGAAAACCCAGGTAACTGGCTGGACCCGGAACGGACGCAACCTGCCGCTCAGACTGAAGATGCCACGCTGACCCAGTCAAGGCGTTGGCCGGACGCCGGAGGACCGAATCGGTATGAAGTTCCTGAGGCTGGTAGCCTTTGCTTTGTTGTGCCTGGGGCTCTCCTGTGGGGGTCACGAGGAATTGCCTCTTGCCGGTACTTCGTGGACCCTGGGCGAAATGGGCTATCCGAGCAATCTGCAAGAGATATCCAGTTCAGATCCCGTAGTTTTAGAGTTTCTGAGCGACAACAAGATGACAGGTTTCACCGGATGTAATTCCTACGCCGGCACCTATCAGGTATCTGGTTCAAGTTTCAAAGTGGACTTCATGATCACCGAGGCGGGATGTTCTTCCAGGGAGCTATACGACCGAGAGTATGAATTCAAATATGCCCTTTGGGACGCCCAGAGTATTGCGCTAGGCGACTCCGTGCTGACCATTGAATCCCGGGATGGTAGGACTTTGATCTTTGGGCCGAAGGGGGAAGGGCGCTAGATGGTATTTTTGTGCGCCCCCAAATTACCGCAACAGCATAAGTGGACGGGCAGGTTGTACCATTGTCCTGACCGTGGGCTTGAGGAAGGACGAAAAGAGCCTATGGTTTTTGTGGCCTTGTTCCGGTTTGCCTTGGTGCGACGTGCGGTATAGCATCGCTCTCGCCGGGTTCGCCCATGGACTGGCGTAGGGTGCGTGGTTTCCCGTCGGCTTCTCCCTCTCTTTCTCCCGATTTGTGGCCATCGGACTGCCGCCAGGTGAATGGGCGTCGCTTGATTCCAGCGCAAATGCCATCTGGCTCCCAAGTCCTAATGTCTGGGTGACTGTGAATTTTCAGGGACTGTATGCCAGTAAACGGGGAGATTTTCACGAGCATCCTGCCAGATTTTCTGGGTCATTAGTCCAATTTGTAAGCCGAATCGGCGATTATTGCAACACTTCCGCAGAGAGGTGCAGTGATGGCATACCGGGAGGTTTCCAGAATGGAACTACAAGAAGTCATTCGCCTCTGGCAGTGCCGTCAATCGCAGGCTACGTTTGGGCAAGGAGTTGCCAAGGTCCGACCGGGCCACACCTGTGGCCACGAAGGTAGCCGTGGGACTCACGGCGATGGTGTTCCGTTATCTGTATCGCACTGGTTTCGATTGCGGGTAAAGAAGCTTATCCATTGGCGGGTCGGAGGGAGAACTTGCTCGGGCATGGTTTGGCCTGTATGTTTTGGTCATTGACAGGTGCTCACCGCTCGCGGCTCGGCTTGTGGGCCTCGAATGGGTAACATTCGAGCCGGGCCTGGGTGTCTTCTCAACTTGGGTGAGCTACAACCCTTATCCTTGGCGACTGGAATGCCCCGCGTGCCTGAAGCCCGGTGGTACACCTGTTCGCTCTGGTGCTGGCGTAGCTGAATCCGCCTGTGGCGATGCAGTTCATCCGCACCGGGATCGGCAACGCTGTATGGAAACCGCCCACATCGAAGCGTCAATTCGTTCCAACTGGGGACAGGTAAATTGCACTCACAGTTCCTGTAGACTGTTCCGGATTCATAACGGGACCCGGTCTAACCCCGGTCCTGCATACCGGTTGGGGTACGAACCCGCTGGCAAGTCACGAGAATTGCGGGGTCTTCGGTAATTTCTGTCGCCCCGGCCTGGGCCCGGGTGACTCTTCCGAACCGGGCTAAGCACGACAATTGAGAGGTAATGGCAGACGCGCCTGAGCCCGGGCGCGGCCCGATGCCTGTCGGAAATGCTGGCGAGAAGATTACTCACCTTGGAGAAGCGAATTGAAAACACTGGGAATTGTCTTTGTCATTGTGGTCGTGGGAATCACCGCCTGCGGTGAGGACCCGGCCCCTGCAGTGACTTCCACTACAGGCGCCGGACCTGATGCAGAATCGGTGGCGGTTTCCACCCCGACGCAAGCACCCACCCGAACTCCCGAAGCTACCACGGAATCACTGGGGACTGTGTTTCCGGATCCCACGCCGGAACAAGTTAGGACCCCGCCGACCGCGACTCCTCCCCCGGTTCCTCCGCCTCCGGGACCCCCGCCTCCCGTTGCCGACCTTCCGGTGGTCATAGACGGTGACACCAGGTGGCGGGACCTGCACGATACCCTGCTCCGGCACGAGCAGGACTGCATCCGCCACTCTCTGGGTGTCGGACTGTTGCCCGTGGTTATGGACGAGCCGGTCTCCCTGAACGCCTTCGAAAGGACGCAGGAATGGCAAGTCCTGGTGTTCAGTTGCCTGGACCCCGAGACCGGCCGGGCCATCCTGTTGTTCGATTTGATGTCGGGATTCTTCCTGGATGGATTGCCGTCAGCAGCCGAGATGGACTGCCTGATGGGGGTTGCGGCCGATACCAACCCGGAAGCGGTGATCTCCAGCCTGCTTCCCGATTCGACCAACCCCGTTCCAATGGGAGAATTCTGGGCAGGATTCGTAAGGTGCATTCCCGACAGGTTTATAGTCGAGGGCCTGGGTTTCGGCGACAAATCGGAGATTCTGGACGACGAGGCCACCGAGTGCCTGCAAAACGCCATCGCCAGCCTTGACGGAGAGGCCATCATGTCAGCCCTGGAGGATGGAAATGGGTCGACCTCCGGGTCCTACGGCCCCTTCGGCGGCCTGGAGAATTGCCTGGTCCATTTGTGGTCCGACTCGAGTGTCGAAAGGGAGGAGGACTTGGAGGACGACCATTCTGACGAATTAGAGGGCGCGACACCGTTGAATATCGGGGAGTCCGCCCCCGGGTCCGTGGACTATGAGGCCGATCACGACCTCTTCATGATGGAAACCAGGGAGGGGGAGACCTACCGGTTTGAGGTGGCGCCAGGCACGCTGGAAGACCCCGGTCTTACCCTTTTCAATGCCGAATTTCTGGCATTGGCGGACAGCGGTAGTCCAGAAGGACGCGTGCCACTGCTGGTCTGGCAGGCTCCAGTGTCGGGAAGGTTCTACATCGCGGTGTGGGGATGGGGCCTGGGGACCTACTCCCTCACGGTGAAGGTTGCTGAAAGTGGCTGGACCGACGATGACCACTCCAACACAAAGGGTGGGGCCACCATCCTGACGGTGGGACAGGACCTCCCAGGAAATTTGGACTACGGCACCGACGCAGATATATTCCGACTGGATGCTTCCGAGGGAACGATCTACGAGGTTGTGGCCGTGTTGGAAAGGCTGGAATACCTGGAACTGGAGTTGCGGGACGCCCAATGGAGGTACCTGGAGTCCGGTTACAGCCATGATGAAACCGGCGCCGTGGGATTTTCCTGGAGGGCACCGTCGTCCGGTGACTACTATGTTGTGGTAAGGGGTTTCGAAGCGGGTTCCTACATCCTTTCCAGCGGGGCCATTGAGGACGACAACCGGGACTCCAGCGAGGAGGCGACTCCCATTGAGGTTGGGGTCCTTGTGCAGGGGTCAATATACGACGAAGACGACGTGGACTATTTTGTATTCCAGTCTGCCCAGGGGAATATCTACAGGATGGCCGTCGAATTAGGCACGCTGAAGGACTCGGCGCTTACCCTCTACAACCGGGGCGGCGAAGTAGCGTTCAACGAAGACTTCGGCGACAGCTACGCTTCCCGGATTCTCTGGGAGGCACCGGATTCCGACACCTACTGGCTCTCGGTGTCAGGCTACCAATCCGGCACCTACACCCTGTCGATAACGGAATTCACGCTGGCGAAGTGACTCACCACACTCCCTCTCTCGTTCGTCCAGCACATGGGTTGCAATGGGCAAGAGGAGGCCGGACCCCAGAGCCGTTGCTTCTGCTTTCTTCGAAGGTCTCAACCGAATACGGAGACCGGACTGAAGGTGTGAGCAGGGCCGGCCGGTTCCATACCTGCGGCTCAAACACCAGGGACCATTGGAGCAAGGCCACTCGCAAATAGCAACGCCAGCTAAAGCCATGGGTGGAGCCAATGTATCAACAAAGGTGCGCTAAGGCAAATCCCATGGCGCGGTTGCCGCGGCCGGAGCAGCCGAAGGGAGACCGCTGGTCTTTGCAGTGGCGACTCCGGATGGCGACTGTGATGGTATCCGGTCCCCGAAGGAGAGAGACTTATCCTTGAACCGAGATGTATGCTTGGCACCATGAGGAACTTCAAGCTTGGCCCGTCAGGACTGCTTTTCTTGTTGATTGTGTTTTCCCTGGCGTCCGGTTGCCGGGGGGACGAAATCGGTGGCAATCCAGTGCCGGCGGAGCACCTGCAGCCCACTGTGGCGGCAGTGCCTCCCACCAGTCTCTCTCCCCCAGCGAACACGCCGGGGCTGTCCTTATCCCCTGGGGATCCCGCCGGAAGGTCAGCCCCCACCGGCGCCAACAAGGCTCCTCCAGTCAGGGCGGCCCAGGCCAGCCCCACGCCCGGGCCAGCCAATGTGCTGTTGCCCACCGCCACGTTCGAACCGGCGGGTCCGCCTTCGTACCTGGCGTATCCCCCGAACCCCGTGCCAGTCCCTGCCACGGATAGCATTTACGATCATGCGGCCGTTACTGCCGGAAGAGCGCACACCTGCCTGCTACGAACTGACGGCGCGGTGCTGTGCACCGGTACCGTCGATGACGAAACGCTGTTCCCCTCACCGACAGTCGCCTTGGAGTCCATCAGTTCGGGCCCCAACCATGCATGCGGAATAGAGGTCAACGGCTCAGTGGTCTGCTGGGGCTCCAATGACCGGGATCCCTGGTATGGGCATACCACGGGGCAGGCCGACCCGCCGCTGGGCGCCTTCATCGCCGTCAGCGCGGGAGGGGCGCATACCTGTGGCATCAGGGCGGAGGGCTCGGTGGCCTGCTGGGGCACTAACGAGTACGGGGAAGCCGACCCACCGGAAGGCGCCTTCATCGCCGTCAGCGCGGGAGGGGCGCACACCTGCGGAGTCAGGCCAGACGACACCCTGACCTGCTGGGGGAACGACGAGTTCGGACAGGCCAGCCCGCCGCCGGGAGAATTCCGCTCCGTGAGTTCGGGGCTGCTCTACAGTTGCGGGCTGAAGGCAGACGGCGAGGTGGTCTGCTGGGGTTTCATCTGGGCCGGAGAGGAGCCCGTGGAGGAAGGTGGATGCTTCGGCCTCTGTACCTACTCGGAACTGGTTGCTGAGGAAAAGGCCGGGGAGCCCGATCCGTCCTTTCGACAGGTTCACGTGGGCCTGGCCGGTTCCTGCGGCGTTACTACCGAGGGCATCATCCGGTGCTGGGGCCTTGCCTATGAGAATTCCAACCCAACGCCGGAAGGAGAATACGTTGGGGTCAGCGTCGGAGCCCACCACGCCTGCGGACTACGCGCCGACGGCGTGGTCGTGTGTTGGTCCGTTGAACCCGGCGAAGAGGTGCCGGGCGCCGGCAGCCTGTCGGTATGCCTGGCGGACGCCAGTGGAGCAACGACTTGCCCCGGCCATCCTGGTTTCGAGATGGAGGCCATGGAGCGGTCGGGCCGAGTGATTTCCTGGGAGGTCTTCTCCCATAATGGCACCAACTATTCCTGCGGGTACCGGCTGGATGACTCCCTGGTCTGCTGGAACGAAGACCGGAGTGTATATCTCGACCCTACGCCCGCTTCCGTCGGAGCCCTGGCCGCCGCCGACGCTGACACCGCCTGCTGGCTCTTGCCGGACCACACGACGGCCTGCTGGGTGCACGTTACCACGTGGTGGGGAGAAACGAACAAGCCGGAGGGAGAGTTTCAAGCCATCAGCTTGGGCGAGACTGTATACAGCGTGTTCGGTTGCGGGGTACGGACCGACGGTTCCCTGTCTTGCTGGGGTGATGGTGACCCTGACTGGGGCCATCTGTACCCGCCTCCAGGGGAGTACAAAGCTGTCAGCACTGGCTACGGCCACGGCTGCGCCATCAGGCTGGACGACACCGTGGCCTGCTGGGGCAACCATAACATCGGGACACCGCCGGAGGGGACCTTCCGGTCCATCGACGGAAGCGGGCTCATGCACTGCGGGGTCCGCTCCGACCGTTCGGTGGAGTGCTGGGGAAGAGACGGCTCCAGCCTGGACTTGGCTCATTTTTTGGAAGGCTCCTATCAATCGGTGGCGGTGGGCAACTTCTCGATGGCCTACGTATGCGGCGTGCGGCTTGATGGAACGTTGCGTTGCCAGGGAAACCACCAGACTGGGGAGATAACGCCCCCGGCCGGGCCCTTCAGGTCTGTCAGCGCCGGCAGCACCCACGCCTGCGGCGTACGCGTTGACGGAACAGCGGCGTGCTGGGCCACGCACGAGGAAGCCTACGATGGGGACGGCAGCCAACTGAAGGCCCCCGCTGGCAGGTTCCGCTCGGTCAGCGTGGGGGGCAGATGGAATCACGGCAGCGAGTTCAGCTGTGGGGTTCGTACCGGCGGGAGCCTCAGCTGCTGGGGCAGGCCCGCATCGGCAGCGCTAAGAAACCTGGTCGAAGACTGAATCAATACCAAATGCCTTGACCGGGTCGGAAGATGGCGGGGCGCCAAGGGAACCAAGCCGATGGAGCGTCGCACGGCAAGTGGCGCTTGGAGGGTCACGGCGTTGTTGGATGAAAGGAGGAGGAGCCCCTGGCTCCTGGGAATTTGTGGACACTCAGCCACAAACTTCAGCTCTGTTCGCTGCCACCCTTCGCCCTGGGCTAATCGGGGCAGGGTCACCCCATTTCGCGGGTGGTATTATGGGTTCACTAAAACCCGGGAAGGTGCCAAATGAGAAACCTGGCCTCGTTGATTTCCTCTCTGCTGTTCGTTGCCCTCTTGCTGGCCTGCAGTCAAGAATCCCCCGTAATCGAACCTACGCAGGTCAGGCTTGCACCCACTGTAAGCACGGAGCCCAAGACCGAACCGAATACCGGGCCAACGCACCCTCCCTCAACCAGGATTGAGGAGGCCCCCCAGGGTATGGCTCCTCCGACGGAAGTGCCCGCACCGGCTGTACCCACCGTGCCTTCCAGAATTATCCCTGTCGCAACCCATTCGGATTTTCCCCCCATGCGGATCGCTGGCACCGGTTTCCGCGCTACGCCCTTTGACCTGTTAGTGGAAAGTAGCGGGATGCACCGGCAAATCCAAATGCCCCAGGCCCAGTCCACCGACGAGAGCATTACCGTCTCGGCAATAGGCAAGGTCACAGTTGCGCCCGACGAGGCCCGGATCATTGTGTTCCCCGAAGAGGACTACGGGCCCTTTGGCCCACAGAGGTTCTCTCAGAAACAGGAACGGGACATCACCCAGGCTCTGGCCCAGATCGGCATTAACGCCGAAAGGATAGACTTTCAGAGTCTTGGCAGATACGAGCCCTCTGCAGTTTCGGTCATGGTGGACGTGGGGGACATCGAAGACCGGGGCGACGCAGTGGTAGAAGCCGTGGAGGATGTCATAGGGCGTGCCGGCCATTTTGGAGTAAATTTTGGCTTGTCCGAGGAAAGTTGCGAAGAGGCCACAGCCCTTGCCCGACGTGAAGCCATACCCGTGGCAGAGGCTGCTGCCGATGACCTGAGCCAAGCCCTGGACCTGCAAAGAGGGGAGGCGGTGGCTGTGCTTGAATACGCCTTCCCGAACCCCTACTTTTCGGATCCCTTCTCAAGCTCGGATCCCTGCACAGGAGGCAATCGGTACAGGGTTGGCCCTTTGCTTGCTTTCCACGTACAGCCGGAGGTTGAGGTGCTGGTTGGCCTCCAAATATCCTACCGACTGCGCTAGGGCCAAGTGCGCTGCGGCGCGATACTTCAACATAGCTCGGGAGCAGGGCATTCCAGCTTGACAGCGACCACCAGAGGTTGTCGGCAAAAATGCAGCACGGGATGCGCCATGTGTTTTCACGCCGGGAAGCCATCCAGGCGGTCACCATTGCTAGGGTATAGCATACGACCCTCAGGCGCTTTTTCATGTCGGTCCGTCAACATCAGGCGCCGTGCATCAGGGGAGCCTCCAACGATTAAGGCATGGAGTCCTGCATTGCATTTGCCCTGCAGTCAGCGGATATCACTACGCCGAGAGGTGTCAATCTGGCTGGGTGAGTCCGCTCCCGAAGATTCTCAGGCGTCATTGCTCCGTGTCATGTCGGGCTAGATTGGTCAGTGACCTTGTCTGTCCATTAAGGAATTGAAACCAAAAAAGAGCGAGCAGGCAGGACCCGTGGCACTCGACAACGGGTTGGTGCCTCACCAGCCCACCACCTAGGCCAAGGCTGGATGTGCATTTTCGGGATGGAGGGAATCGGGCCGGAGAGCCTCGGCCCTGGATTGCGGCACCGTCCGGCAACGCCGTCTCATCCTGGCTTTGGTTTAGCACTCGTGATGCGACCAGGATGAACGGACAACGCAACCGGTAAAATTGGAAAACAGACAGCCCACTGGAGTGGTGTGGACCTTCTTTCCTTGACGCCCACCCGGAAAACTTCTATCATCCGCTCACCTGACTTGCCCCGCATTAACGGAACACGCCTTGAGTCCCACAAATGCCTCGCCCAGGGCTCTTTCCATCTTTCTTCCTGCAGTGTGCGCTTCGCTCCTCGTCGGTGAATGCACCGGCACCGATCCGGGGGAGATCGGCATTGTCTTTGCCGTCTACGGCGCTTGCATATCCGGTGCCCTGGTTCTGCTCTTCGGCGCTCTCGTTATCGCTGCCAGGTCTGGCCCAGCCTTTCTAGCCTGGGTCGTCGTGTCCAGCGGGACTTACCTGGGGATGCTGGCGGCAGTGAACATGGGACTCAGTTCCGCGGGCGGCTTTTTTCTCGTGCAGGGATTGGCAGTTCTGGTGGTTGCCTTAGTCATCGGCATGGTGCTCGGACACGGGCGCGGATTCATCCAGGGGACCGCTCTGGTTTTGGTGGGCGCGGTCGCCACGCTCTACGGGCTGGCCTCCCTGTTCGGCGCATACCTCAGCTCCGCCGACATTTGCATAGGCTACTTTGGCGTAGACTGTGGCAGCACCGACCAGATAGATTGGTTAAGATTCGCCGTGCTCGCGGGCATAGGCCCGGCGCTCATCGCCATTGTTCCTGCGGTCCTGGCCTGGATGCTCTGCACCAGGAACGGAAAGGCGAGGGCCTCCCTGTCTGACGAGGTCAAGTCGCCTTAATTGCCGCACCCTGGAATTGACCGAAACTCGCAGGTTTCTCTAGTGGTAAAATCCACCCCAGCCCGCTAGCCTTAACGCGATCTCGTGTGGTGGTGCGTAGTATGTTGGGCGGTCGTCTCTCCTCGCCGGGGCTGGGCATAAGCCTTGTCCCCCTTCTCCTTTTCGTTCTCGCCTGGGTAATCTCAACCGAAAGCCCCCCGGCAGCAAGGACCGGTTATGGTCCCTTTGACGGGCTACATTGCCACCGGGGAGAGTCATTAGACCCACCGGTCCAGGGCACAGTCCGCCACACGCATAACGATTTCCATTCCGGCAGAATAGAGAGCGCCGAATGGCCCGCGTTCCAAGAGAAATTCAGGCGCTATTTGGCAGATGACGGGGTTCATGTCGAGCTAAGAAAAAAGGGTGAACCCGATGAGCACCGCATCGTGTCTTTCGCATCGGCCTGGAAACCGGATGACCAGGACCACTGGCACAATCACGGAGACGATGATACCTTCTGGTGGACGCCGGACGAGGACAACGCGGACGCCTGCGACTACGCGCCCGAATTTCTGGGGTCCTCTTACTCGTTCACGGTAAACGAAAACGCTCCTGTCGGTACTCCGGTGGGCATGGTGCAGGCAAGCGACCAGGACGGCGACCAGCCAAGGCACACACTCGAAGGTACCGGGAGCGGCCACTTCTCCATTGACTCGCTCTCCGGCCAGATTGAGGTCAAGGTCCCGCCCAACTACGAGGCGAAAGCCAGCTATTCCATAACGGTCAAGGCTGCGGATCCAGGCGGGCGCTCGACCACGGTTCCGGTGGCCATCTCCGTGACCAACGCGGAAGAGCCCGGGACCGTAACGCTCTCCCAGGCCATCCGAGCCGGGGAACGGGTTACAGCCGAGCTCCAGGACGAGGACGGGGGCATCACGGGGCTCACCTGGATGTGGAAAAGAGCGGCAGATAAGGACGGCCCGTGGGAAGTCTCGGCTGAAACAAGCCATGCCCGCGCCTTGGACGCGGGGGATGTTGGCACTAATGTCATGGCACGGGCAAGCTATGGTGACGGCCAAGGTGCGGGCAAGGCCGCGGAATCAGCTCCGGCGCTGGTGATGGAGCGGAGAAGAGCAACACCTACTCCCACGCATACGCCAGTCCCCACGAATACCCCTACTCCAACTCCCACGCATACGCCAACCCATACTAATACGCCCACGCCTACCCATACACCTACTATTACGCCCTTGCCCACGAATACGGCTACTCCCACACTTTCACCAACCCCCACGCATACGCCCGTACCAACACATACCCCAACCCCAGCGCCAACGACCACGCCGGTTCTGGCCGGTGGGGGAATCTTCTTTAGATGGCCCACGAGCACCCCCACCGTGACGCCAAAGCCGACACTCACGCCCACGAACACCCCCACCGTAACGCCAAAGCCGACACTCACGCCCACGCCTTCCCCCACACCCACGGCAACAACCGATGCCCCAGGGAACGCTCCGCCCTACTTCGTCGAGGGAGAGCGCACGGAGAGAGTTGTCCGGTCGGGGGTCCTGAATGATCCTGCTGGCTCGCCGGTTCTCGCTCACGATCCGGACGGCGACCCGGTCACCTACTCACGCGACGGTACGGACATGGCTTATTTTATCCTTGACACCGTCACCGGCCAGGTCTGGACGGGATCGGCGCTACCGGAAGGCGGGGGCAGCTACGCCCTGCGCCTCTGGGCCAATGACGGGCGCGGGGGCACAGATTACATTGACGTAGCCATTGCTGTTGCAAGGACAAAGCCCCGGGCGACGGCGACATTGCCTGCGCCCACGAGCGCGCAAGCGCCCTCCCCAACACCTACGCCAACACCCACGCCGACCCCCACCCAGGAACCTCAGCCACAGGTGGCCGAACCCACGCCCACGCTCAGGCCCGTCCAAACGGAAGCGCCCACGCCCACGATTGACATGAACGGCTGGGGGCCAGGCTGGGACATTGGGACATGGACGCCCACGCCCGAACGCGAAATCGCCGTGGTGGACATGGGCCAGCCCCGGCCGCCTGCGGGCCCTGTGATCCTTGCCCAGAGCGGACCAGTGCAGGATCTGCCCCCGTGGTGGCCCCGGGCGTTCCTGGGCCTTGGCGCTTTGCTGCTGCTCTTCGCCCTGGCGTGGCTGTTGCTGGTCTGGCTCAGGAACCGGCGGGAGAATTCGCGCAAGGATGCGGTCGTCCTCGGCGGGCGTAGCAGGTAGGGTTAGCAAGTGACCATGCGCCAGATTCAGATATACGGGATTCCAAGGGCCGCATCGGTCCAGGTCGTCATTGAGGCGCAGATGTGCTGCCCCGTTCAACACGAGACCCGACAAGAAGCGGCTGTACTTTGCAAGTTGGATCCAGTAGGAGGAGTCCGGAAACCGGCCGCCAATCATGAGGTGTCGGCCGCCCCGCTTCAACTCAGATGATATATTCGTTTCGAGTGCGTTTGCACGGCGGGCCAGGGTATCGGCAGGACCGATTTGCTCGTGAGCAACTCAATAGGGAGATACCGGATGAACAAGCAAGTAACACTGACAGATGACGACGGAATTGCTGTGGCTCTGCCCGTGGGGGGACTGGAATTTATCGCTGCATCCCCTCCCGCAGAGCAGGACGAGGGCATGTGCGTTATCCAATTCCGGTTGAACAACGGTGCTGCCACCCACGAAAGCGGGCCCTACAACACCCTGGCCAACTGGCACAAGAACAAGACGCTGCTCAGCATGGAGGCTAAGTCAGCCGGAAGAATCAAGCAATGCCGCCTGAGGGAATTCGCACCTGGGCCGGGGGCTGTTCGGATCCAGATTTATTTGCCGGACTCCGCAACGCGGCTCCGCAATTGCTTTGGTCAATAGCCTGTGGTGGCATCACCCTGGCGCTACCCGGAGGTCGACAGCATGCGGGGCGCGGCGGGGTGTCCGATGGGGAACAACTCCAAGGACGCGAATGCTTGTTTCCAAATCGCGCGTTACGCTAGAATACCCGGGCTACCCCCTTCCCGTCCCTCTTCAGGGGTAGCGAGCCCCGGCGTTTCTCTCATGCCTTGCGCCGGGGCAACCCGTATCTCGGGTGCTTGATATGGGCAGCGGCCTGGTTTGGGAGCCAGAGAATTCAAGGGGCGACAACGGTCGTGGATTAGAGGAACAGTTATTTGTTTACGCCCGCCCATTCACCGCCGCAGGCCTGGTCACTAGGTAACTATCTCAAGAAGGGATTGGTCTGAAGGGTAAAACTTATAGGCGGATTGGTTAAGACAGGGGAAACTTGTGTGGTGGTGGATGATGGGAAATACCCGATGATTTGTAGGAGCGGATTGAACCGGTGGTTATGAAGTTGGACCCGCCCAAGGCTAAGGGACGCAAACGGGTGAGCCAGCGGAAGATGCTGGAAGGCGTCATCTTCCGTATGCGTAGTTCCTGCCAATGGAACCACTTGCCCCGGGAACTGGGGGATGACAGCACCATCCACCGGACCTTCCAGCGTTGGGTAGAGCTTGGAGTACTGGAGGGTATCTGGACTGCCCTGATAGAAGAATGCCGAGAGTTGGACGGCGTAAACTGGGAATGGCAGTCCGCCGATTGCTCCATGGGAAAAGCGCGTTTTGGGGGGGCGCCATAGGACCCAACCCCACGGACCGAGGGAAGGCTGGGAGCAAGAAAAGCATCCTGGTCGATGCGGCTGGCGGACCACTGAGCGTGGTGGTGGCCGGAGCCAATGTCCATGATACGAAACTCCTCAGGCCGACGCTGGAGAGCATAGTGGTGGACCGGCCGGAAGGCGCCCAAAACCTGTGCCTGGACAAGGGATATGACAATCCCACCGGCCACGGGAGCGTCGCCGATGCCGGATACCAGCCTCACATCCGGCGCATTGGCGAAGAGAAATTGGACCCATCGGGCGAAAAAACCCACCCAGCCCGGCGGTGGGTGGTGGAACGCACCCTGGGCTGGCTGTCCAAGTGCCGGGCGATACTGGTGCGCTACGACAAGAAGCCCGCCAATTACCTGGGTCTGCTCCAACTGGCATGTGCCCTTATCTGGTACCGCCGTCAATGGAGCCTCGCTGATTTGAAATAGTTACTATGTGGTTTATTCGGGAGCCAGCCGTGAGCAAACCTGGCGCATGGTGGAGCAGTTTACTGCTTGGCAATGAATCAGACTGACGTTCTTGTTTTCACGCGACACCTCAAGAGGATGTCGGGCTCGCCAAGCAATCTGAGATGCTCAGTATTTGGGTTCATGCCTGCCTGTCGCTCTGCCAACGACCTATTAGCGGGACCACGACCACCGGCGCAAGCGCCCCGCCCAGTGGCAGACAGAGCGCCGTGATGAAGAACAGCATCAGGCCACTCCTGACACCGGGCAACTCCTGAAGCGCCCAGCCAACCAAGAAGGCGAGGCCAAGGCCAGTGATACTGGTTACCAGTCCAACCAGAGCGCCCGGGGCGGCGCTCACTCCGGGCGTAAGTCTTCCGGCAATGGCACCGACTATCGTGCCAAGAACTGGGATGAAGAAGAAAAGGAGGCTGGAGAGATAGAGTGCCGCGATAATTTCCAGCAGGCTTGGGGCCATCTGAGCTCCCTGAAGAACTACCTATAGAGAGGCCCCACTCCGCTTGTGCAGGGCCTCTCTTTGTATCTTGGCTGGACCCTAACAGGTCTAAGGTATGGGTGCAGGACCCAACACCAGGTAACCGTTGTTGTCAGGTGTGCGCTCACTCAGGGGCAACACCTCGACGACAGCATTGGCCAGGCCGACCACCACGCCGTTGGCGTCGAAGCTGTAGCTGTCGCCTATAGCGCCGCTCCAGGTGATGTTGTAGAGGCAGTCTCGGAAACCGTCCGCGTCCTGGTCGTCGCCGGTTTGCTCCAGGCATGCGGCTGCGATGTGAACGTCGTCGTAAGCCGAACCAATGAACCAAGGGAGGGTTACGAACCCATAGCGAGCGCGGAAGTTGTTCAGGAAGTCCGCGCCTTTCTGAGTTTCAAGGTCAGGGCTGGGGATTATCGCTTTGAGTCCCGTGGCCGCTTCACCCGCGATCTCCAGCGCCGTGGTTCCGGTGGGCACGACCTCGCTGTAGAAGGGGCCTTCGTAGCCAAGCTCCCTGGCCTGCTTGACGATGGTGCCCCCGGTGAATTCGGACTGAGCCGCCAAGAGCACCGCATCCGGGTCTTCGGCGAACAGCTTGGTTAGCTGCGTCCTGAAGTCGATAGAGTCGGAACCGTACTTTTCCTCAGCCACCACCTGGCCTCCCAACTCTTCGAAGCGGGCAACCGTAGTGCGTTGTACGCCCTCGGCGTAGTCGGTGGTCTCGTTAATGGTGGCCAGACTGCGGACCCCATCCGCCCAGAGGGTATTTCCCGCGTCTACGCCGAGCTGGGCGTCGTTTATGGCGGTGCGGAAGATGTAGTCACCCGCGCCCTCGATGTCCGGGCTGGTCGCCGAGGCGGAGAAAAGGACCACGCCTTCATCCTCGGCCAGGGGCGCTGCGCCCAGCATGGCCCCGCTACAGGTGGTGCCTAGGATGATCCTAACCCCGTCTACGTCCGTGAGCTTCTGGTAAGCGGTGATGGCGTCCTGGCCGTTGCACTTGGAATCTTCAACGATGAGCTTTAGGGGCCTACCATCAATCCCGCCGGCGGCGTTGATGTCGTCCACGGCCATCTGCTTCGCCTGGACTATGACCGTACCGTAGCTCTCCCCGATGCCGGTAACCGCGTCCATGGCCCCGATGACGAAGGGCTCCCCGGGTTCCATCGCGGGAGCGGGGGTGGCTACCACCTCAACCTCCCGGATTACTTCCACTTCAACGGGTACCTCTTGGATGACCGCTTCAACGACTGGCACCTCGATGGGAACTTCTACCTCTTTAATGACCTCAACCTCGACGGGTCGCTCCTTGATGACCTCAACTTCCCTGATAACTTCGACCTCCACGGGTCGCTCCTCGACCACCGTGACGGTCTCTGGTGTCCGGCAGGCCAGAACCCCCAGTGATACAAGGCAGAGCAATAACAGCAAAAAACCCATCTTGTTCAACAACATGCTAAGACATCTCCTGTTAGAATTTGCCTATCCACAATAGCAAATGGTTATTGTCGCAGACGAGGACGCGGGCCGCGCCGTCCGGTACCGGTTCCTGGGTCCGGCCGCAACCACCAGACCCATCCCTCCTCGCCTTCGCAGGTATAATCAACCTCCCTGAAGAGATACATCTGACTCAGGACTCCCCGTATTATTCCGTTGACCCTCCGTCCACGCCCAAGTCCTGCTCGGGACCGGATCTGGTCTACGCTGAGCCGTCCCCGTGAATCGTCACCTTTAGCTTCGGCCAGCACATGGGCAACGATTCCAGAGTTATATACGGCCCATATCTCCTTTACATTGCGACTGTCGTGTTGAGTCATCCTCAACCCTTCTCAAGTCTTGGCAGTTTTGTCATCCTTGACGCGCATTGAACGGCCATCGACGGGGCCTCTGTCGTTTCTCAATGGGCCCGACTCTGTATATTTCCACTGGGCAGTTCCCCCCACTGGGCGGACATGGTGAAGCGTTAACCGATGCTCTGGGATCTGGGATGCATGCGATACGCTGGTCACCGCTCCAGACCTCCACGGTGCCCCGCCGCTGTCCCACCTGGACCGTGGCGTCCACCCACTTCCAGTGGACCCCATAGGGGAACCCCTCACAGATGACCCAGCCGCCCCGGGGCCACCGTCCGGTCCTCCCGCAGGCAGGGCCCCATGAGCTTCCGGTCCGTTAGCTGGACCGGGTGAGGCCGCTCCTGGGCCAGCATCTCCCAGGGTATCCGGTAAGTGGTGCCGTGCATCCGGGCGTTGGCCAACACGTCACACCACTCCAGGGCCTGCTGGTCGAGATCGGCGTCGGCGGTGAAACGAATGCCAAGCCATCCGCCTCAGGCGGACGCCGAACGTACTTGATACCGCTCTCTAGCTTCCCCTTGGTCTGCGGCCTGTAGTGCTGTCACAGCCGGGCATCAAAGCCCACCGACAGGGCGCAGTCCAGCATCCGCTGGTTCCAGATGGTCCGCCTCGCCTCGTTCCAATCCAGGGTGATCACCTTGGTCCGCCTGTGGCGGATCCTACAGACATCACCTGGCACGCCGCCCAGGTAATCGATGGCGTTGACGTGGCACTGGATGAAGGCGGCGGTGTCCGCCCGCCGCGCCAGTTCCACGTATCAGGCCCCGAGACCAGCCCAGGGTCATCACGAACACACGGACCTGGCGGCGCCCCCCAATTCTCTCCCACACAGGCCAGGGACCCCTAGCAGTCTGTCCGAGAAACAGGTTGCGTGAAGGAATGGGTGTATGATGAGGGGGCACCTGGAGACGGAGGTCCCACGATGAGCAAGACCTACCTTCCCTATGACCCAGACCAGCAGTTGCTGCTGCCAGCGGCCCT
>JAJEDS010000034.1 GCA_022821365.1 Dehalococcoidia bacterium
GGCGGTTCGCGAACCGCCCCTACGGGATACAAACCCCGTCGTGTAGCAACGGAGCCCTGCCCTGTCTCACCCCACCTTGACGTCATCCCCTCCTCCAACTATCCTCAACCCCAACTATCGCCCCATTTCAACTTCATTCGCAGAGGAAAAACGGCATGAAAGTGCAGATAATGTCTCCCGCCGCCGACCGCGTGGACTTCAAGGTGCCGCCCGCTCCCAGGCTTGCCAGCTTTGAGGGCAAGACCATCGGCCTCTCCAACAACGTCACCGGCGGGGCCGACGTGGCCGTTGACCGCTTCGCTGAGCAGTTGCAGCAACGTTATCCCGGCGTCAGGTTCCAGCGCTACGGCGGCGACCTGCGCGAGGGACGTCCCGTCCTCAGCCGGGGCGTCCACATAGACGACGACGAGGCCGCTCGCATCGCCACCGAGGTGGATGCCATGGTGGGCGCCACGGCCCATTGAGGGGGCTGCACGTCGTGGCTTAGCCATGACATGGTCGCCATGGAAAAGGCCGGTGTTCCCACCGTTGCCATCGTCGCCCAGAGCTTTGCCCGGGCCTGGCAGGCCTGCGTGGACGGCTGGGGCCAGCCCACCGCCGCCTACGTCATCATTCCCCACGCCACCACCGGCCAGCAGTCCGACTTCATCCGCAACATGGTGGACGGGCAGATTGACACCATCATCCAGGGCCTCACCACCTACCCCACCGACCGCGGCCCCGTGTCCATCCACGGCAACGGCGGCGCCACCGAGACCTTCACCGTGGAGATGGACGCATCCCCCGACGGGCTGGACGCGGTGAACCGCTTCCTGGCCGAGCGGGACTGGAGCGACGGCATTCCCGTCGTCCCGCCCACTCCCGAACTGGTGGAGCGGATGTTGGCCGGCACCGGCCGCAGCCCCCAGGACGTGCTGATGGTCATGGAGCCCGGCTTCGGCGTAGCCACCGTCGAAAAAATCGCCATCAACGCCGTTATGGCCGGTTGCCGCCCCCAGCAGTTCCCCGTCCTGCTGGCCGCCATCGACTGCCTGGCCCAGCCGGAAATGAACCACCGCGATATGCAGGTTTCCGGCCACACCGAGGCCCCCATCATCCTGGTCAACGGACCCATCGCCCGGCGCGCCGGAATCAACTGCGGTACTTCGGCCATGGGCCCCGGCGTGGTCAACAGCGCCAACACTGCCATCGGCCGCGCCCTGCGCCTCTGCCTCATTAACATCGGCTACTGCAAGGCCGGCACCGGTGACCCCAATTTCATCGGCCTGCCCACCAAGTTCGGCATGTGCATCGCCGAGAACGAGGAACTTTCCCCGTGGCAGCCCTACCACGTGGACCAGGGATTCCAGCCCCACGAGAGCGCCGTAACCGTCGTAACCGTAACCGGCCCCGGCGACATCCTGGACTCCGGTTCCCGCAGCCACACGGACACGTTGAACAACATTGCCCAGTTGATGTACTACCCCGGCTCGGGCAACGGCAGCTGGATTCGTGGCTGGCAGTCGGCGCAGGTGGGGCACACCAACCAGAGGGTCTCATACCCCGGCCCCTACCATCCCATCATCCTCAGCCCCTCCCGCGCCGTCATCCTCGACCACGCCGGTTTCAGCAAACGCGACGCCCAGGAATGGCTGCACGAGCATTGCCGGGTGTCTTTGCAGCAGGCCATCGGCAGCCGCGGCGTTCCCAGGGACGAAAATGGCAAGTGGCTCCACCACCCGGAGCTGCAGTCCCTGGAAAACGACCCGGACGCCACCATTCCCATGCTGGAAAGCCCGGAGCAATACCTCCTGTTCGTTACCGGCGGCACCACCCACTACGCCAACTTCTTCTACGGCACCTACGGCATCGCCACCCGCCCTGTGGAGGAGTTCTAGCCGCCAGTCAAAAATCTGCGGGGGCGGGGTTCAACCCCGCCCCCGCGTTATGCAGTTACCCAAGCCGGAACCATGCCCTCAGCGTCCCACCGCCAAATCTATCCGCGCCATGAGCGCCGGATCCAGGGGCCCGGCCTCCTCCGCCTCGATACACTCGCGCAGTTCCTCCCGGTTCTTCACCCCGAGCACCACCGTCGATACGCCCTCCATTGACAGCGCGTAGCGGTGGGCCAGGTAAGCCGCGCTTTGCCCCACCTCTGCGGCAATGGCGCGGAAGGGCGCCGCCCGCGCGTAGTCAACCTGCTCCGGGTGGCTCTCGGGCAGCGTCCGGTCCAGGGCATCCGTCAGCGCCCCGGCCTGGACCGCCCTGATGCCCATGACCGCGACCCCGTTGGCGTTGGCCGCCGCGATTACGTCCCGGGGTCGGGGCGGTTCCGTCCCCTGGTACAGCCCACCCGCCGAGTCCAGCAGGTTGGCGATGCATTGGATATAGCCCGGGCGGGGGCCGTTGGTTATCAGGTGGATCAGCGCGTCGGCGTTCCCGATACCCGTAAGACCCCAGTGCCCGATTCGTCCCTCAGAGATCAACCGCTCAAAGGCCGGCGCCAGCGCCTCAACCACCGTCGTCACCGGAGTCAACCGGTCGCCGCCCTCATCCTCCAGCGTTACGGCGTTGTGGAGAAACATGACATCCACCCGCTCCAGTCTCATTCGCCCCAGGCTGCCATCCAGGCTGTTGGAAAGCAGGTCATATACCCGCTCCGGCGGCGTGTCGCCCACGCGGCACTTGGTGGTGATTCGCACTCCCGCCGGCAGCGCGCCGTCGAAGGCCTCGCCAATGACGCTCTCCGCCTCGCCGTTGCCGTAGGTGGGCGCCAGGTCCAGCACGTTAATTCCCGATTCCACCGCCTCCCGAGCCGTAGCTGCGCATTCCTCCCTGGTCGTGGCCCCCCACACCTGCCCCAGGCCGCCGCCGCCAAGGGTAAGGGCGCTGGCCATGCCCAGTTTGCCAAAAGGTCTTTGCCGCATTACATCCTCCATGGTCCTGCCGGTATTCAATCCTTGATGGTCGTTAAAGCGATGGTCGTTAAAGCGAGTCCAGCCGCTCCGGCATCCGGTCGTTCCTGCGGGCCACCATCCGGGTAAACCCCAGGGCTCTTCCTCCATCGAGGGCGAGCATATCCGCTTCGTCTGCGGACTTGCCCAGCCGTTCCGACCATAGTTGGTCCGACACCATCCATAGCCGCCACCCGTCCGGAATCAGGTCCGCGGATTCGATGGTAACCAAACCGCTTCGTTCCCAGTGCCGTTTCCACCAGGCCGGACTGTGAAGACTGAACAAGGCCGGCTCCCAATACTGCCGCAGGTGTTCCGGCGGCTCGTTCGAGGCCAGTTCTTCCACCAGCCCGGGTACGACAATCCCCATCGGCCCGCCAGGCTTGACCAGCCCGGCCATGTGACTCTCCAGGTACAGGTCGTCCGTCCCGAAGTAATGGTAGGCGTCAACGCTCACCATGGCGTCGAAAAACCCGCTTGCAAAGGGCAGGGCATGGGCTTCGGCATGGATGGGAAAGACGCGGTCTTCAACACCGGCGGCGCGGAAGCGGCCCAGGTTTTCGGTAGCGTCTATCCACAGGTCCACCGCCCACACCTGCACCCCGTATTCCTTCGCCAGGAATATGGAACTCAATCCCCGGCCGCACCCCATATCCAGCGCCCGCATCCCCGGTTTAAGGTCCATACACCCCGCCAGGGACTCCGTCAGCCACAGGGCGTTCGGCCCCATCATATTGTCCAGGACCCATTCCCGATCGTATTTTGCCGAGCGTGGAAACCCCGTCGGCCGGAACTGATCAGCCATGTCTTTGTCGTCGTCCCTCAACCCGGCCCTCCTTCAGATCCGTGCAATGGGGATGAGCAGTCACAAGAACTGCGTTCATTACCCTGGAAAGCTGAAGCCAGTATAGCCGCAAGAGATACGAAACCAACAGTCCCGTAGTTCCTCAGTAACTGTTCGGATTGTCGGAGTCGCTTCCTACCCCCAAGCCGGAAACCTGAAAGCAAAACACTCCCCCCACCCTCTTGCCATCCTGCATGACACCCCGCCACCATAAAACCATGACCCAATCACAACCCTTCCCCAACCGTAGGGGAGCACGGCCGTGCGCCCATTCCCCCACGTTCCACCGTAGGGGCAAACCTATGTGTATGCCCTGCCCGGAGATGACAACAACCGCAGGGGCATTACTGAGTGTATGCCCTGTCCCGGGGCCAACCACCCCAAAAACGGGCCAAAATGGAA
>JAJEDS010000125.1 GCA_022821365.1 Dehalococcoidia bacterium
AGGGCCGCTGGCAGCAGCAACTGCTGGTCTGGGTCATAGGGAAGGTAGGTCTTGCTCATCGTGGGACCTCCGTCTCCAGGTGCCCCCTCATCATACACCCATTCCTTCACGCAACCTGTTTCTCGGACAGACTGCTAGGGCCAGGGCCGAAATTGATAACGCTTGGGAAGCCCAGCAACTCGCAGTCTCGGCTATTTCCTTCTGGGAAATTGCCATGTTGAGAAATAAGGGGCGCATGAGCTACCCCGAAAATGTCAGCCATTGGCGACAGGAACAACTAGGCCAGGGCACGATAGAGATTCCTGTCAATGGCGTGATCGGAATTCGAGCTTACGATCTGCCCAATTTCCACCCCGACCCGGCGGACCGCATCATAGTGGCCACCGCCCTGGAGGGCCACCGGCTGCTCACGGCCGACGAGTTGATTCTCAACTGGACCGGCAGCATGGACCGGCTGGATGCCAGGGAATAATTGCGGGCGCAAACGTCAAGGCCCCCGCCTGTTGGTAGCGAGGGCCTCAGCTTCCTTGTTTCCCGGCCACGCCGGAATCAGGGCAGCTTGACCAGTCAACTGTTGGAACGCCGGAAGCGGGGACTGAGGCCCAGGGACTCCGCCTCCAGCAGCAGTTCAACGCACTTGGCGGCCCGCCGTTGCCGCGTTTCCGCCTTCTTGGCCTGGGTAATGTGATCGCAGTACGCCTTGCGGTGGGAATAGCCCAGCTTATCGAAGACCTGCTGGGCGCCGGGACTGGCGCTTAACGCCTCCGCCAATTCTTCGGGAACCTCCACCTGGCGGGGCGCCGCATCTCGTTCAAGGGTTACCTCGGCCACGTCCCCGGCGGTAACGCCGGCCCGGTCCCGTATGTCCTTCTTGACCACCAGGATGTGGACTCCCTCGCCCTGGGGCAGCAGGAAGTTCTCGTAGGGTACGCCGTTGATGGTCCCCCGCACCGGTACCTGTCCCTTCACTCCAAATTCCTCGGCCACGCTGAAGGGTACGCGGACGAAGGTCCACGCTCCCCGCATTTCCGGCCTTTCCAGGGTTGCTTCAAACTTGTAAACGTTCATGGATGTTCCGTCCGGCCCGTCCGGTGGGTTACTGCTGCTGCACAAAGCGGTGGAAGACCTCTTCCTCGGTGAGGGATTCCCTGCCGAACCAGCGGTTTTCGATGGCATCGTAGGCGTTGGCCAGGTGGGCCGCAATGCCGTCGGTGAGGGCAATTACCCTTTCCGGGGAATCCAGGGTGGTCGCGTCCGTCTCCTGCAGGTCCAGGATGGCCTCGGCAATGATGCGGATAAGCTCCACGGGCGCCACCTGGGTGGCGTTCAGCCTGGCATTGGAAAGGCAGTGCATTGCAGAGGAAGCCGCGTTGTCCAGCAGCAGTTCCGCCGCCAGCCTTGCCTTGTCCTCCACTTGGATTCCTGCCGCGTTGGCCACCGGCGCCAGGGCCTCGCCCAGCGCCAGTTGCGTCGAGCCGTTGGCGGCCACCCAGCGGGCGGAGGCGTTGACGGCCCGGTTTATGGCCTCGGCCCGCTCCAGCCAGCGGCCCAGCCAGATCAGGTTGTAGACTCGGGAGTCTGTAAGCCACGTGCCCTTGGCCGCGGCCATTGACCTGGGGTCTGTCATGACAAAACCTGCCTTCAATTACGGTGGGAGAGTTTCTATCAAACCCAGGGCGTCGTCGAAAGTTATGGAATCCCTGCCAATTTCCACCTGTGCGACGGCGGCATCCAGCCAGCCAGCCCCCCTGGAAACGAAGGAGCCCGCCACCGGGGCCGCTTCCGTGTAATCCCGCCCTACGGCAAACTTCAGCAGGTCACCGTAGCGGGCCACCGAATGGCCGCGGGTGGGGTCCGACGGGACCCAGCCCTGGAGGGGGTGCCAGAACTCCAGCCAGGCGTGGGTCTCCCCCACCTCGGTGGTCAGCAGGCCGCACACGTAGCGGGAGGGGATGCCCAGGGCCTTCAGCATGCCCATGGCCACGTGGGCCATGTCCTGGCAGACCCCCACGCCGGTACTCAGGACTTCTTCCGCGGTGGTGGACACCGTGGTGCTCTGCTTGACGTACTGGATATTCCGGTAGACCCAGCCGGTTATCCCTTCCACTGCTTCCAGTAAGCCGGGCGCCGTGCCCACTATCTCCCTTGCTGTATCCGCCAGTTGATCAGGATGCACCAGGGGGGTAGCGGTGAGAAACTCCGCCAGGGACCAGTCATCTGGGACGGGGACCAGCGCCACTTCAGACGGGTAGCCTCCCGGCATTTCAAAGCGCACCACGCCGATGGACAGGATGGCAAGTTCCTGGTGGGGCGTCGTTACCCTGGATCGGTGGACGGAGTTGCCGAACACGTTCTGAAAGCTGACTGTCCTGCTGGCCGGCCGCGTAAGTACGGCGGTGGTGATGGGAGTCTGGTAGGCGTCGGCGGCAGCCGTCAACTGGAGGAAGTTGTCGTTCTGGACCACCACTTCGCTGTAGACGTAGCGGGCGGCGTAGGCGTAGGCCGCTACAATACCGCTACCACTGTCGCTGCCCGTCTCGCTCAGCGGACCACCCAGGTCGGTTTGCATAGGCCACCCGATGAGTTGTTGGTGATGCGGCTGTTGGCCCGGGAAACCCGGGTAAGCCCGCCCGGAAAGGCAGTTACCTGCCCCCGCCCGTTCTGCACGGCGAACACCCGCAGGTCAATGTACCGGTCCTCGAACTCCCCGGTGTTCTCATCGAATATCAGATGCCTGGAAAAGTCAAGGGTTTCCTGGGCGATGAACATGCGGGGCTGCTCGATGATGTTCCGCGCCAGGCTGGTGCGGAACTCGCCCCCCAGGTCGGGCATAATATACACCCCCAGGCCGCCGTAACCCTGCCGGGTCTTCACCACCAGCCGGTCCAGGTTGTCCAGCACGTACCGGCGGCTCTCCCCGTCCTGCAGGTCGTAGCTCACCGCCTGCTCCAGGATCGGTTCCTCCCCCAGGTAGTGGCGGATCATGTCCGGCACCCACTTGAACACCAGCTTGTCGTCCGCGGCGCTGGTGCCCATGCCGTTGACCAGGACCACCTTGCCTGCCAGGTAGGCGTCGGTCAGGCCCGGCACGAATATCTCCAGGTCTTCCACCCGCCGGTAGATCAGGTCCACCGGCAAGTCCCCGTCCAGGCCCCGCACCATGACGCGCCCGTCGTGCCCCACGTGCAGGTCCGACCCCTCCACCAGGGGAATGCCCAGCAGGTCCGACAGGTACCGGTGCTCGAAGAAGGCGGCCCCGAACTTGCTGTCCGTCAGCAGCACGCACACCGGGTCTTCCACGTCGCACAGCGACCGGAACAGGTCCAGGTAGGTCTCCCGGATGTCGTAGGGGACAATGTCGTAGGCCGACGCCACCTCCGGCAGCAGTTGCCCCGCCATCTCCACCGCCTTCAGCTGGTAGGTTATCCCCGACGGGATGCGCACGTTGTCCTCCAGGACCACGTACCGCCCGTTCTCCAGGTGCACCAGGTCGCTGCCGTAAATGTGGACGAACACGTCCCGCGCCGGCCTGAACCCCTGGTACTCCGGGTAGAAGTACTGGCAGGAGTAGATCACGTCATCCGGCGCCACCCTCTGCCCGCCGTTGTACAGGTCCAGCAGGAACAGGTTCAGCGCCCGCAGCCGCTGCGTAATGCCCGCGCTGATGGTCTCCCATTCCCCCTGCGGTATGATGCGCGGTATCCAGTCCGCCGGCACGGTCCGGTACACCCGCGGGTCCATCAGGAAGGTAAACGAGTCCAGCGCCGCCTGCCGTCTCCCCTGCCGCCACCGCTCCGTCAGCCGGCCCCGGCCCATATCCTCCAAAAGCTCAAAGGCGCCACGGTAGCAGGGATGCACCCCGCCGTCCGGCCCCACGTACTCACTGCACACGGCCCCCGCCGCAAAACTTCCCGCCTCAAATCTTCGTGGAAGCATAACTGCCATCCGGTAATCTCGTAATTGTCTTCGGATGGCAGTATAACCCATCGGGGTTAACG
>JAJEDS010000047.1 GCA_022821365.1 Dehalococcoidia bacterium
AATTCTCTCGGACCGCGCCGCCGCGGGCCGGCAAATTGTACCCTCTGCCCGTGGGCGACGCTATGGACAGGGCGACTTGGCCAGGGCAATCGCGTTTTCATTGTCGCTGATTTCTCTTTCCTGTCCACGAAGGACACGAAGGACCGCCCCTACGAGAGCCTTCGCCGGTTACGCGGGGATTTCGCCGTAAAGAATGTCGTCGTAGCGGTGGTCCCAGGCCCAGGGGAGCAGGGCCAGGACGATTTGCGGGGCTTCCAGGCATCTGCCCTGGTCAATGCACCGCTGGACGTACCGGTTCAGGTTCATGTAGGTCTTGAGGACATGGCCCTCGCGGGCGACGCGCCGGACCACCTGGAGTGGATTGGGCAGCGGTTCCTTTTCGGCGGCGGCGACGGTCCAGTCGTCGGCAATCTGCTCGGCCAGTTGGCGCAGGCGGAAGACGGCCAGTTCCCGGGCGAACCGGCGCTGCCACTGATGGACCTGGGTTCTGATTTGGGCGAGAGTCATGGGTTTAACTCCTTTTTCTTTTTATCCACGAAGGGCACGAAGGGCGCTAAGGAAAAAATACAGTCCCGACATTTCCGGTTATTTCCCGACATTTTCGTTGTGTTTTGCCTGGGAGAGCAGGCGCCGCATCTCTTTTTGACACTGGCGGCTTCGCCTGGGGCGGTGGTGTCCTCTGACGGGCCATGTATTATTTACGGTAGAGACGGGTTATGCAGGTTGGCAAGGGGGGGAGTGTCAGGAATCGGGAAATAGAAGTTGGGAAGTTTGTTCTCGGAAGGGAACGAAGTTTCACAGGGGAAAGAATGAGCCTCCGCTAATACTCGATTGCCCCGTGTGGTAACCTTTCGGCTGGAGGTCCAGATTCGGGAAATCCGGTCTGGTGGCCGCTGAATCACATAGAGGGACGGGTTAATGAGTACACCTGAGGAAATTGAGGGGCGAGTGCGGGCGGCGCTGGACGAACTGGGCATTGCCGGCTGGGAGTGGATCGAGATTGATCCGCAGTACGGCGATACGGCCGATTTTTGCGAACAGTACGGGTATGACCTGTACCATTCGGCCAATACGATCATCGTGGCCAGCAAGCGGGGGCCGGCGGCGTTCTGTGCGGGAATCGTGAGGGCGTGCGACCGGCTGGACGTGAACAGGCGGGTTCGCGGCCTGATGGGAGTGTCGCGAGCGTCCTTCGCGTCGGCGGAGGAAACCCGCGATGTTACGGGGATGATGATCGGCGGGGTTACGGCGCTGGCGCTGCCGGAGGGACTGCCGATCTACGCCGACGCGCGCCTGCTGGAGATGGACTACATCATCCTTGGGGCAGGAAGTCGCTCGGGCAAGCTGAAGCTGGCGCCCGGGGAACTTGAGAAACTGCCTGGGCTGGAGTTCATCGAGGGGCTGTCTGTTTCGGCGGAGTAGCGGCCCGGCGATGGGGCCAGCGTTCCATTCCAGCCGATTCAATGGGGTAGAAGAGAATTGCCAGGACACTGAATGGGGCATGGCAGCAAAACCAGCCATTCGCCTCAACATAATTGCCGATTCCATCAAATCAACGGGCAAATGGCAGCGAAACAGCCCGACAAGGGCGAACCACAACGAAAACAGGTTGCGGCCTTTACCGGCCCACCGTAAGATGTACAGAACACTTTCCGATACAGTAAGCGAGGAGGAAGCCATGGCCGAACAACTGGCGCGCCCCACGGACAAGGCGGAAATTTACTGGTTCTCCGAGCAGCCCTACGGCCACGTAACCAGCCAGGACCTGCAGCAGTACGACTCGGGACGCCTGGGCTTTCCCAATACTTACTTCGACCCGGAGAAGGCGCACGTTCTATACAACGAGTACCACGAGCAGTACGCCCTGGCCGACGAGGTAGGGTTCGACGGAATAATGAGCAACGAGCACCATGCCTCCTACTGGTGCATGAAGCCGTCGGTCAACCTGGACGCCGCCGTAATCAGCAAGCTCACCAAGAATGTCAAGATTGCCATCCTGGGCAACGTAATCGCCGTCAACGACCCCATCCGAATGGCAGAAGAGATTGCCATGCTGGACTGCTATTCCGGCGGACGGATAATCTCCGGGTTCGTCCGGGGCACAGCGGTGGAAACTCTGCAGGCCGGCATAGCGCCGCCGGAAAACCGGTCGCGTTTTGAGGAAGCCCACGACCTCATCATCAAGTGCTGGACCACGCCCGGGCCATTCCGCTACGAGGGGCAACACTACAACTACCGCGTGGTTAATCCCTGGGTGCTGCCGGTACAGAAGCCCCACCCCGACATCTGGTTCCCGGGGACGGGCAGTCCCGAAAGCGTGGTCTGGGCGGCGAAGCACCGCCACCCCTACATGAACCTGGGCGCCCTGGTGGACACCACCGAGTGGCTCCGGCAGGTCTACATCGACACAGCCAAGGACGAGGGATACCAGGCAGGACCGGAACACTTTGGCTACCTGCTGAGGTGCCTGGTGGCGGACACCGACGAGAAGGCCATCGAAATCGGCAGGGAGTTCATGTGGACCATTGAGCACCGGCAGCGGGGTCCCATGGAACACAACGACCCGCCGGGCTACCAGTCGCGGGCGGCGGTGGAGGTGAAGGCTCAGCGGCCCA
>JAJEDS010000092.1 GCA_022821365.1 Dehalococcoidia bacterium
GCAACGGCGGCCAGTTCCACTCCTTCAACGTTGAGAAATCCAGGAATATGGCGGTCGCGGGTATTGCGGCCCGCGCCGATCAGTCCCAAACGTACGGAATCGTTAGCCACGGAAAACCTCCTGTAATTGAGAAACGTAGAAGCTGTCGTCGGCACCGATTATAGGGCAGGCTCCGGGCATTGTCATCTTGGGTAACCCGTTCTGCCCGGCGCAAGGAACAGGAAGCAATATACCCTTGAAGGGCAGCTTGGACGAACACCGGGCGGGGACTCTCCCGACTTGCGTTTGTCAAAACTTCCACGTTACCATCTAAGCGTTGTGAAATTCCTTTTGCAGCGTGATGCAAGGCAATCCAGCGACTATAGGGATGCCCGCTGGGTCGGACACCGGTAAGCGACGGTATTTACCATTGAGGCGACACTGGAAGTTACTGCGGGTAAAGGGAAACAGCATGGCGCCAACCCTGCTGAGCGGCCACATTGTGCAGATGCGCCCCCTTGCAGTCTCGGAGGTGGAGCGCCCCAGCAATCGCGGACTGATAGTAGCGCTCCGGCACCCTTTACGGAGCCAGGCAATTTACCTCAAGCGAGTAATAGGGCTGCCCAACGAACATGTCGCACTAGCGGGCGGAAAGGTGGAGGTTGACGGAAGGACGGTGGAGGAGCCCTACCTGAGGGGCAATGTGGAGACACTTTCAAAAGGGGCGAACCAGTGGTTCACCGACGCCGACGAGGTTTTCGTTTTGGGCGATAACCGGGGCGACAGCGAGGACAGCAGGATGTTTGGGCCGGTTCCCGTAGAACTGATTGTCGGACAGGCCTGGTTCAGGTATATCCCGCCAGCTTTGCTCAAATAGGGTGAGGAACACTGGAGTTCTCACCCCTATCCTGACCTTCCCCGGTCAAGGGTGAAGGGATCTATTCAGAGGTTCATTAACCCTTAGGACAGGCAGAGAAACTCATGGCCAGTCCTGTAATTATACTGAAACACACCAGGGACCGATTCAAGCGGTGGTGGTGGCATCACCCCTTGATGCAATACCGCCCGGTCAAGCTACTGGTCCACGTGGCCAACGAGATGATCACGCGGGACGCCAACCACCTGGCTGCGGGGGTAGCCTATTACGCCATCTTTGGGCTCTTCCCGTTTCTGCTGGGCATGATGGTCATTTCCAGCCTTTTCCTGGAGGCGGAAGTCGTCCAGGAAAAGCTGCTGGAATTCGTGATGGGAAACCTGCCTGGTTCTGACCGGATGATTGCAAGCAACATCATCTTCATTGATTCCCACAGAACCGAGTTGATCCTGATTGCCATTGTGGGCATCCTGTGGTCGTCCAGTTCCGTTTTCGGGGCAGTGAGCAGGCTGGTTAACCGCGCCTGGGGCATCTACCAGGGGCAACCCTTCCACGTCCACCGGGTGGAACACATTCTGTTCCTCTTCACTTTCGGGCTTTATTTCCTGTTCTGGCTGGCCGTAACCTCCATTACCCAGATACTGCTGAACATTGACCTGGGGGCCGCATTCCAGGAAGTGATTCACGAATCGGGATTTCTGAACCTGCTGATCAGGCTGAGTTCCTGGTTCGTTACCGCAGTGGGGTTTTTGCTGGTATACCGCTATATGCCGAATTGCGAGGTTAAGTGGCACAACGTCTGGGTAGGGACCCTGGTGGCCTCAATACTGTTCGAGGTTGGCAAGGAAATTTTCACTGAGTACCTTCACCACTACGGCCAGTACGATATTCTCTATGGGTCCATAGCGTCGACGATTATCTTTCTGCTGTGGGCATTTCTATCGGCCTTGATACTGGCGCTGGGCGCCGAGATTTGCTCCAACTACCAGCAGGCCTACCACCCGGATGAACGCGTAAACCGGATGCGAGGGTGGGGTTGGGCCAAAGACATCGACCATCCCATTGACATGGGGGATTGGGCGCGGCTTCCCGAGGCCGGCGACAAACGGGACTAAAGGATAAGGGCGGGAGTCGATTCCCGCCCTCTTGTGTTTCAAACCCCGACTGGGGCAACTTTAAGCCTGGCGCGCAGAGTAACCTTGTCCGGCACGATTTAAAGCTTCCAGAAGTTACCTACCTGGCAGACCATGTCAACCTTGTGGATTGATTCGACGGGCCAGCCGACCATGTTGATCCAGTCCTCAAAATGGGACTGTTCCACAGCCTCGCACTCGGAGACCAGACGGCCATTTTCCAGGTCCCCATAAACCTTGAGGATGGTGGTGCGACGGTCGGGGCGCCACTTGCGGACGGCGTTAAGCTTATCCCGGAAGTCAGCTTCCGTAATCCCGGGCACGTTGTGGATGGCAATGAATCTGGCCATTAACTGTTCAACCTCGCTGAATTACTTTGGTGGGGGCCTGATCCTTACCCCCATTCTGACCTTCCTCCGTCAAGGAGGAAGGGACCTGTCCTGACTTTCCCTTTCAAAAGGTGACGGGGCCCGTTTAAACCTCCCTGGACACCGGCATTCGCCGGAGTAACGAACCGGCAACTATGGCGCTGATCGCTAGTCCGCCGGAGGAACAAATGGATAGGGTATGTCCGGCCCATCACGGAGGGGAAGCACCACCGTGGCGGTGCCGGGCATGCTTTCTATGCCGTCCTGGGTCATCATGCCTATTTCCAGTTCAATGAAGCCCATCTGGCCCTTCTCGTACTTGCTGGTAACCTTGCCCCACATGATGAGTATGTCGCCAGGAACCAGCATTGCCCGGTGCTCAAACTGGGCCTTCCAGGGCCATCCTTTGGGCAGGGTCCAGTCCTTGAGGTACTGGGGAACCACGCTCTGCTTCCAGGAACCGTGTACCAGGATGCTGGGGTTCCTGTCGTGGTTCAGGCCGAAGTCCAGATCGTAATGAATCCGGTGGAAGTTCTCTATGGCCGCGCTCCAGCGGAACAGGTGAGTGGGCGTGGGATTGTAGATGTACTTGGGCAGTTCCATGCCCTCTTCCACGTCCTCAAAGAAGATTTGCTGCTTGTTGCGCAGATCGTCGGCCTTGGGGCGTTCGTTGTGGGCCAGAATATCTTCGGGCTCCAGCTTCAACAGCTCTTCCAATGGCAGGCTCATTTTTTCTACCTCGTCGGTTTTTCAGAAATTCAGGGCCGGTCCGCTTTGGGTAACTATCCCAAGAAATTTGTGAACTTTGTACCGGTTGGGGGCTATACCGTGGGACCTTCTGTCACCCCCATCCTGCCTTCCCCCATCGAGGGTGAAGGGACCTTTAGGATAATCTCTTAGCGGCGAATGGTGGACGCCCTGGTAATACAAAGCAGTTCTTCGTTCTGATTCTTGTAAGTAGTTTCCCGGGTAATTATGAGGAAGGCGCGGCCATCGCGGCCCACACGCTCGCGGATGTCGGAATAGCGGTTCTGGAAGAACACAGTGTCGCCAATGCTGGGGTACTTGTAAATCTCCAGTTCGTTGCCGGCGTTCAGCACCCGTACCAGGTTGGTGGGAACCGGGGGCAGCTCGCCCGGGCGTTCCACGGAACCGATACCGTCGGATTCGGGGTTTTCCTCGAAGGCACGGGTGACCGGGTCGTCCTGGTCGGGCCGGATGCGGGAGGCCAGGTAGCTGACCATGATGGGAGGGGTGATAATCTCGCCGTAATGGGTGGCCTCGGCGAAATCCTGGTCCCAATACCTGGGGTCCGGGTCCATTACCGCCTGGGTAAAGCGGCGCAGGTACTCGGCATCCACCACACCCCAGGCCTGCACCACATCGCCGGACACCCCGATCATGGCGCGGACTTCAGGGGTCATGGCCGACTGGGTTTCCTGTGTCATGTTTCGTATCCTCGCAAAGATACCCCTGGAAAGGGGGACTTGACCAGTTTAGGCTAACGCAGGGTGTGGGGTTAGTCAATGGGAAGGGGATTGGGCGACAGGATGATAGCAGTGTCCTGCATTGAGTCTCTTTCTCCTTTGCCGAGGAAGGAAATGATGGAGATGGCCCCCCTCTTTGGTTGGAACTACATCCCCTCAGCTTCTCCCAACAGGGGAGAGGCAACTATGCCATCGTCCTGGACTTTACGTGGACTGCGAAAAGCGTTTCAACTGTTGAAAACCTTGCATACCTATGCTCTAATAGCGGCACCATGAGCAGCGATTCCCTCAATTCGCCGCAGCTGGCTCGCCGTTTCCGCAATACCAACGTCGGCGCCACCAGTTACATGCTCATGGCTGTGGCCTTTTTCGGCCTGGTGCCCCTCACAATTGCGTTGGGGCGCGGACACAACCCCTTCCTCTACGGAGCTGCGATGCGGCTGGGCATCGCCCTGTTTGTGATTGTCCTGCTGCTGGCTTTCTTTTGGCCCCTATTGAGGGAAAAGGAGATATATTCCTTCATAAAGCGGCGGTTCTTTTCCCCCGAGATTGCGGGAATCCTGTTCAGTTACTTTGACTTCGCGGTTCTGGGTCTGGCGTTCCGCTGGGCCGATCCTTCTGCGGGCGCGGTAATCTTCGAGTTATCCCCCCTGCTGCTCATTTTCATTGTGGCCCGGTGGACCAGCGGAAGGCACCACAACCTTCACAGAATGACCCTGTTCATGCTGCTTATCGCCCTGATCGGCGTGGTCTTTGTGCTGGCCAGCCAAACCGGCGGTTTCACAAATCTGGGAAGGGAGACCCTTAACGAGTTTCCCTCGAATGTGTACATTGGGGTAGCGTTGGCGCTGGCCGCCGCGTTCATCACCGCCTTCGCTGGATTCAGCTGGGTATGGAGCCACAATTCCGTTACCCATCCGGAGCTTCCTGCGGCCATCCGGGAGTCCCACGATGAAGAAACGCTTGGTATGTTCTTCCTGTTGGCAGCTGCGGCGATGGCTAACCTGGGCGCAGCGGCGTTGAACGCGGCCGCGGCGGCGGTACACGGGGCATTCACCGGAGAATGGATAACTTCCAATGGAGTGTTGCTGGGAGTCGCCGGGGGTATTCTCAGCGCCGGAGTGGCCGCCGTCCTGTGGAACTACGCCTCCACGTTGACCCGAAATCTGGGTATTCACTCCCTGACCTACGGCACCCCTATTCTCTCCCTGGCGTTCCTGGCCGTAGCCGGCCAAATAGGGGAAGTAGATGCCGCCTACCTGATAATCGGCACCGCCGCCATCATAACCGCCAACCTGATCATCAACTTTGAGGCAGAAGTACAGCTTGGCTTCGAAGCCTTAATCCTGGGGCTGGGAGTGTGCGGTGCGATTGTGTACATGCGGGACCACATTTTCGACTTTATTGGAGTACTGGATTGGGAATGGAACGAAGGCGGGTATTTTGGCGCGGTTGCACTGTCGGCAACGATCTTCGCGCTGCTGTTGGCCTTCCGCGTGGCGCGAATGTCGTCGCGGACCACGGATGAGGATAACCGTACCTTCAGCATATATAGAAAGGTGGATCTGCTGCAACGGAGGGGCGCTGTAAACAGTGATATCTGCAATTGCATCCTGGGCATTGACCAGGCGGATACCCCGGCCAGCCTGAAGCTGCATTACGTTCAAGCCAGGCGGCACATCACGGCCGTGGATATGAGCGGCCTGAACGACTTCGATCTCCAGATGTTGACGGATGTGGAGGGGGAACTGGACGGGTTGATTCGGTCCAAGCAGGTAGACATTCACCTGGGAGAGATTTTTGCCCTGGCCATATTCGGGGCCATAACCATCGGCCTGGCCCTGTTTTCGCTGCCACTGAACGTGGTGGACGGGTGGAAGCGATTCCTGGTCGATATCTTTGCCATGGTCATTTCCGCGGTCGTAATATTCCTGCTGGCCCACGCGTGGGACCTGCAGCGGGAGCGGGATGAGCACAAGCTGGACCCGATTGAGACTTCGGAAGAATACCGGTATTACGAAATCAGATTTCCCGATACCCAGCGCCGGATGCTCGACATTGTCCTGTCCGTGGTGGTGGGCACCGGGCTCATTGTAGTCTATATCGCACTCCTGGGAGAGAAGTGGATAGGGTGGTTCACCTGACCTGCCATCAAGCCCATCCATTCCCCTTGCCGCTCCGTTTCGACGATCCGGCGAGCCAATCTGTTACTTATGCAATTGTTATACCTTGGAACCAG
>JAJEDS010000339.1 GCA_022821365.1 Dehalococcoidia bacterium
CGGGCCGCCACCGTGCCAACCAGCGCAACCTGGAGGGCCAGCGCCGGCGCCGCTTTGCCGTCAGCCGTCCTCGTGAACCCAATCGCCCGCGACAGCGATTCGTAATGGGACCTGAGACGTTCCTCCACGTTTCACCCGGCAGGACGCCGGCCCGTCAGAATCGCCTCGCAGAATTCCGCACCGTGCCGCTGGCACCACCCCGACTTGCGCGTGTGGACGCTTCCGAAGTCCAACCCCAGGCTCTTTGGCGCGGCCTGCTCCGTCCACAACTTGGAGGTTTGCCCTGATGCGGCACTCAATCCGGCCCCGCGATTATTGCCGTTACATCCGCAGGACCAGATCAGGGCGCGCTGCCTCATCTTGGCAGCAACCTCGTACCCGGCGAACATTCTTTCGGACACAGCCACTTGGTTGGGCGCGGCCACGGAACTCAGCTTGGCGGCCATGTTCACCGGCTTGCCGGCCCAGACCTCGTTCAGCTTGGTTCCCCTGAGTCCCAACTGGCGGACAATCAGGGTGCCCCGGTCAACTCCAACCCCAACTTTGAGGTCCCATTGAACCGAGGCGTCCCGCTTGAATCTGGGTGCCACAATTTCTTCCACCTGGCTTCTCATAGTGATGGCGCAAGCCGCCGCATGGAACATGGACCCTTTGCCGGAAAACAGCCCGAATATCCCGTCTCCCTGTATCTCCACGTATCCCGCAGAGAATCGTTCCAAGATCACGCTCAACGCCCGGTTGAAGTAGGTGTAGGCGACGGCGGCAACTTCCGGCGAGACCGTCGAACTGAGAGCCGTCGAACCCTTGAGGTCGGCGAATACTGCGGTAACGTTCGGAATCCGCAACCACAGGCCCCGGTTGGCCGGTCCCGTCTCCGGCACCTCGTTCTGATTTTCAACCTGCACACCAAGTTTGGCCTGGTCGTCCAATTGAGCCACCACGGAGGTTGTAATTTCGTCGAGTATCAAGTCTCTTTTGCCTCGAATTACCTTGATCCAGTTTCCGATAGGATTACAGCATAGCACGGCGATGGAAGGCCCGGCACAAGCAGTGCAGCGCCCCAGGACGACGCCACAACATCGCCTGTAGCGGCTTCCGTGCCACGTGAGTAAGATGCCCCGGACGAAGCCGTTGCAGGTCAAAATCGACCAATTATTTCACCCGCGTTTGGCCTGTCGGTTCCGGCTTACCGCTTCCTTCACCTCGAGTCTTCCCACACGACCTTGGATAGGGCACTTAGCTCCGGGGTTGCGGGGAGAAGAAGTGTCTTGGCCTGGGGTTCACCCAGAAAGTTGAGCACGAACCGATATTCCCGTTGCCGCTCGTAATCCGGACGCTTCTGAAATGGCGCAATTGCAGGTCGGTGGAGTTCGGGAAAGGAGTTCACTACCTTAGCGGCGTCGGCCGGATAACACACAGGTCCGTGATACACTGAGACAGTTCGGCTTATGATTCTTGATGAGCCAAACAGCCGCCTGGCCTCGTGCTCTGCTGATAGACGAACATCCTCCCACGAGGTATGGATTGCGAACACCGCCCCCAACTCCTGGGCGAACTTCCCGGGGGCCAGGATTTCCGTCCCGCACTCGTAGCCGAAATCCTTTCCAATCCGTCCCATGATCAAGCCGCTAGACAATTTTGGCACCAGAGATGTGCAGAAGAGCCACTGGTCTTCAACTTCCAATGTCGCTTGCGCCCTGAACGAACCACTTGAGATAGGTAATTGCACGTGTCTCAACAGGGTGGCGCTGTAGTCTTCCTGAAAGCGTCCCTCCATCTCGTCCCTGATGCCTTCGCCTTCGCCATCGTACTGGCGATAAAACTCCAGTGTCCCGAGCTGAATGTTATCTGCGTCTGGCAAGGCGTGCTTGCGCTTCGAGAACTTTACGACGGTCATGTTCGTCGGCCTTGTACGAGGTAGAGGCTCGACGCGAAAAACCATTACCTGGGTCTCTGGAGACCCGTCGTCAACGAAGGCAGTCTCCAACGTCAACCCCGGGCATTCCAGGTCGTTGGGTTGGCTAGCTGCGATAGGGAGCGTCTTTCTCATTCCGTAAATGTCCTCCTTGAACACCAAAGCCAAGCGTCAACTCATACATTTCATGCCGTCTCCTCCCCCTCCCCCCTGGGCATCCTATACCCCATCCTGGCCTCAGTGAAGATGTACTTGGGGTACTCGGAGTCGTCGCCCAGCTTGCGGCGCAGCTTGCCCACCATGGTGCGCACGGGGCGCAGGTCCTCCTGGTCCAGCTCCCCCCAGACCCGTTCCTGAAGGTGCCGGTAGGACAGGGGCCTCCCCCCGGCGGCGGAAAGCTCGGCCAGCAGCCCGTACTCCAGGGCCGACAGCGCCACCGGACGCCCCGCCAGGGTCACCCGCCGCTGGGCGTAATCCACGGTCAACTCCCCCAGCACGTAGGGTTCCGTGGGCTCGGCCACCTCCCGACGCCGCAGGGCCGCCCGGATCCGGGCCACCAGTTCCGTGGGGGAGAAGGGCTTGACCACGTAGTCCGCCGCCCCCCGGTCGAAGGCCAGGGCCACCAGGTCCTCCCGCCCGTAGGCCGACAGGAAGATCACCGGCACGTCGGCCACGCCCCGGACGGCCTGCATCAACTCGATGCCGTCGGCGCCGGGCAGCATCAGGTCCAGCAGGGCCAGGCGGGGCCGCTCCTCTTGCATCAGGCGCAGGGCCTCCTCCGGGTCCCCGGTGACCACTGGCCGGTAGCCGGCTCCGGCCAGGGTGTCCCGCACGTAGCGCAGGGCCTGGGGGTCGTCGTCCACCGCCAGCACCCGCACTGCCGCTTCGTCCAACGACGCTGAGCGCCGCCGCGAGACGCGGCCCGCAACCGGAGCGTCGGCCCCGGTGTCCGCCACCGTGGGCAGGGTGAAGGTGAAGCGGGCGCCCAGGCCCTCGCCGTCGCTCTCGGCCCAGATGCGGCCCCCGTGGGCCTCAACGATCCCCTTGCAGATGGCCAGGCCCAGGCCGGTGTCGCCGCCCGTTCCCGCCGCCGGCTCCACCGAACCCCCGCCGGAGAACCTGTGAAACAGCACAGGCAGCCGCTCCGCCGGTATGCCCCGGCCCCGGTCGGCCACGGAGAAGGCCACGTGAACCCCGTCCCTGGCCGCGCTGACCCGGATGGCCGACTCCGGCGGCGAGTGGCGGGCGGCGTTGGACAGCAGGTTGCCCAGCACCTGGGCCACCCGCCGCCGGTCCGCCAGCACCAGGGGCAGGTTGGCGGCCACGTCAATCTCCAGGGGGTTGCGGCCCCCGCCGCCGCTGAAGGCGTTTCTCGCCCGGTCCACCAGCACTACAGCCTCGGCGGGTTCGGGCAGCACCGCAAGGGCGCCGGTCTCGATGCGGGCCACGTCCAGCAGGTCGGCCACCAGGTCGTTCATGTGGTCGGCCTGGTCCTCGATGATGCGGAAGAACTGGCGCACCACCCCCGGGTCCGGCTCGGCGGCGGAGCCCAGCACCGTGGCGGCGGAGCCCTTGATGGCGGCCAGGGGCGCCCGCAGCTCGTGGCTGACCATGCCCAGGAACTCGGCCCGCAGCCGCTCCTGCTCCTGCACCGCCGCCAGGTCCTGCATGGTCACCACGAAGGACTCCACCGTCCCGTCCCCGGCCAGGATGGGGGTGGCGTTGAGCAGGACGGTGACGCTGCGCCCGTCGGGGACCCGCAGGACGATCTCCTCGGCGTGGACCGTCTCCCCGGCGCTGAGGGCCTGGGCCAGGGGGAACTCCTTGAGCGAGAACTCCCGCCCGTCGGCCCGCCGGAAGGTCATCAGGTTCAACAAATCAACATGGCTCTGGCCCGGGTCCCGCAGGCCGTCCACGATGCGCCGGGCCTCCCGGTTGAAGGAGGCGGGGAGCCCGGTGGGGGCGTCGAAGACCACCACCCCCACCGGGGAGGTGTCCACCAGGGTCTCCAGGTCCGCCCGCAGCCGCTGTTCCTCCCGGTGCCGGTGGGCGTTGGCGATGGCCAGGGCCGCCTGGGCGGCGAACAGCCCCAACGTCTCCTCGTCCTCCGGGGTGAACTCTGTCTCCCCTTCCTTCTCCGCCAGGTAGATGCTGCCCACCCGCTGGCCCCGGTGCACCAGTGGGAAGGCCAGGAAGGACACCCGGGGGCTCACTTCCACGGGAGGGCGCATTTCGGGCAGGCCCAGGGAGCGCAGGTGTTCCAGCAGGTCCGGCACCCGCAGGGGGCCGTCAAGCTGGGCCAGGTAGCCGAAGTGCTGGGGCCAGCCCGGGCTGGTCCACAGCCGCGCCGTCTCCTCCGGGGTCATGCCCGAGGAGAGGAAGTCGCCGGGAACCCCGGCGGCGTCGTGGAGGGTGATGACGCCGTAGCGGGCGGAGGTGAGGGAGCGGGCCGAGTCCAGGACGCCCTGGAGCACGGTCTCCATGTCCAGGTCCTCGGTGATGCGCAGGCCGGCCTGGCTGAGCAGCGACAGCCGCTGCCGCAGTTCCGCTATTTCCCGGTCCCGCCGGGCTAGTTCTTCTGGCTGTACCAAATCTGCGCCTCCCTGGAACTGGTATGAAACGGGCACCGGAATAACTGCGGCGTATGTGTCCCAACGGGCCGTAAGTAAGGGGTCCGATGGGATGATCATGCCCGAATATCCAAATGGTAGCAGAAAGTCATACCAGATACCAGTAAAAGTAGCGGGTCTGTCATACCAGGTGTGCTACCATTCCTGCGGCCAACTTCGGTAATGGAACGTGTTGGCGTGTCCCGCGCTGGGCCGGCTCTTGCGCCGATAGCAGAGGACACGGCGGTTGCGGGACCAGGCCCGTGGAGTGGGCCGGATAACGGGGACGATACAAGAACAGGTGATGAGGCAAATGCTCAATAGACTTCTGAATAGGATAGGTCTCTCCGGCCAGGCCGTCGAGTCCGCTCCGGCGACTGGCGTCCATCGCGCTGATAATAGCGCATTAGTTCTACCCCCACCCCCCGACTTCACCTCCCTCTAAAGTCCCTTGCAAACGGTCCTCTCAGCGGCCTCCTGCGGGAGGTCGCGGCATGAGGCTCCCCGCTTTCAGCTCACTCCCCTCGCGCCCGTGGTTCCCGTTTGGCCCGGCCTCACGCCGGGGGCGCCGGTCCCCCATTCCGGCGCTGCTGTTCATCCTTGCCGCCGTTTTCGCGCTGGTTCTCACCGATACCGGCCGAGCGGGCGCTCAGGCCGCCGACCCCACGTCGGTCAAGCTGGTGAGCAACACCGGCCAGACCGACGCGACGACGATGGACTTCACCAACGATTACTCCCAGGAGTTCACCACCCCCAACGTTACCTCCGGCAGCGGCAGCCAGGGCTACAAGCTGACCCGGGTGGACCTGGAGCTCATCCGAACCAGCGTCGAGACGCTGACCTACACCGTAAGCGTCCACGAGGACGGCTCCACATCGGGCACACCGGGCGACCGTGTGGGCGGCCTGAGCGTCCCCGCCTCCCTGCACGGCGTCTTCCGGACGGTCGAGTTCAACGCGCCCGACGAAGGCATCAACCTGTCCCCCAACACCAAGTACCACCTGGTCATCGACGTCGCCGGCACCGTTGTGGGCACCAACGCCCAGCTGAAAACTACGGCTTCAGACGACGAGGATTCGGGCGGGACAGCCGGATGGAAGATTGGGAACGGACGCCTCCAGCGAGCCAAGAACAGCAGCGGTACGTGGACAACGAACGGTGACTCCCTGCAGCTGGCCGTCTACGGTTATGCGGCCGACGTGACGGCGCCGACTGCCGAGCGGGCGAGGTTCAAACCAGCAACGTCAGGCAATGTCAACATAGTTATCGACTTCGACGAGGACTTGGACCTGAACCATATACCCGCATCAGGGGCCTTCACCGTCAGCCAAGGCGGCACGTCCAAGACGGTCGGGGCCCGTCAGACTCATTCTTCGAGGCCTTTTCAAATCATCATACCTGTATCCGGGGGGTTGTCCGGCAACTCGGTCACGGTCGCTTACGCCCAGGCCAATGCCGGCGGCACC
>JAJEDS010000066.1 GCA_022821365.1 Dehalococcoidia bacterium
GCCCGCTTCCATAATACAAACCCCGTTTACAAAGAGATCAATCTTGGCTTCGTTCGCAGCGGCGCCGCTGCGGCCCAGGGCAGCCAGCACCCGTCCCCAGTTAGGGTCGGTGCCATAAACGGCGGATTTGACCAGGCTGGAGGAAGCTATGGTCTTTGCCGCAGCGCGGGCGTCGGCGGTGTCGGCCGCTCCCGCCACCTCCACCACTATCAGGTGGGAAGCCCCCTCGCCGTCCCGCGCCAGTTCGCGGGTCAGGTGGGTACACACCTGGCGCAGGGCCTCCAGGAAGGCCTCGGCGGCCAGGGTGCCCTCGGTTATTTCGTGGTTGTGGGCGGCTCCGTTGGCCATGATGAGGACCGTATCATTGGTGCTGCTGTCGCCGTCCACAGTCAGCATGTTGTAGGTTTCGTCAGCCACCTGGCTCAGGGCCCGCTGCAGGAAGCCTCTTTCCACTGCGGCGTCGGTGGTCAGGAAGGAGAGCATAGTGGCCATGTTGGGGTGGATCATGCCGGAACCCTTGGCAATGCCTCCCAGCCGGACCAGGTGCTCGTCGATTTCAAAAGAGACGGCCACTTCCTTGGGACGGGTATCGGTCGTCATAATGGCCCGGGCCATATCGCCTCCACCGCTGCCCCGCAGTTCAATCTGCCCCACGCCGTCGCGGATCAGCGCCATTGGAAGTTCCACGCCGATGACGCCGGTGCTGCACACGAGGACCTCTTCCGGCCTGACGCCGGTCTTGGCCGCGGCCAGTGCAGTCATTTCAATGGCGTCTATGTAGCCCTGTTCCCCCACGCAGGTGTTGGCGATACCGGCATTGACGATCAGCCCCCGCATGGGGATTCCCTGGGCAAGTCGCTCCTTGTCAACGGTTACGCCGGGGGAGACAACGGTGCTCGTAGTAAATACGCCTGCGGTGTTACAGGGGGTCTCGGAAAACAGGATGCACAGGTCCAGCTTGTCCTCGGCAAAGGTTTTCAGGCCCGCGTAAGTGGCCCCCGCCATAAAGCCCTGCGGCGTAGTTATCGTCCCACCGTCAACAAACTCAATTGCACCGGCCATGCAAGGCTCCCCCTTACTGAAGTCGTAGCTTTCAACAGGCGAAAAGTATACCACAGAGACCCAAGGCGGGACAGGCCGCAGATAGCCTCACGCGGGGCAATCGCATACCGGATTTGGGGATACTCCGTCGTTCCCGCGCAGGTGGGAACCTCGAACCTGGGCCGGTTACGTTCCATGTTCGCATGAAAGGGAGTCAGGCCGGAACAGATCCATGTGCGACAGCTCCGTAAGCTCAGGAGCTTTTTGGACCGTGTGGTTTTTGTCGACAGGAGATTGGGAGCGGGAGCGCAAGACTCAGCCTAACACCCAACTGTTGCAGGACACTGCAAAACCGTGCCATTCGGCGCGTACCGGCAATGGGGCCGGCATTTACGCGGGACACATTTCAATCCACTCCAGTCTTCCTCAACCTCAACGAGTTGCTGACCACCGTCACCGAGCTGAAGGCCATGGCCAGGGCCGCCAGCACAGGGTTGAGAAAGCCCTGGTCGCCGAAGAAGAACTGCAGGCCCACCGGCACGCCGCCAAGGACCGCAAACGCCGGATACAGGACCCCCGCGGCAACCGGAATCAGCATTACGTTGTAGAAGAAGGCCCAGAACAGGTTCTGCTTGATGGCGCGCATGGTCTGGCGGCTCAGGCGCAGGGCGGTTATGACGCTTCCCACGTCGTTGCCCATCAAGGTGATGTCCGCCGACTCCATGGCGACGTCAGTGCCGGCGCCCATGGCCAGACCCACGTCGGCCTGGACCAGAGCCGGGGCGTCGTTAATGCCGTCGCCAACCATGGCCACCACTCTGCCCTCCGACTGCAGCCGTCGGACGATCTCAACCTTGTCCTGGGGCAGCGTTTCCGCCTCCACCCGTTCAATGCCCAGGTTGTTGGCGACATGGCGGGCCGTTTCCCGGTTGTCGCCGGTCAGCATCACTACTTCCAGGCCCATTTCCCGCAGGCGGGCAACCGATTCCCGGGAGTCGGCTTTGGGCGAATCAGCCAGTCCGATAGCCCCCAGGGCGATGCCTTCTTCCGCCACGACGACTGGGGTTTTGCCTTCCCTGGATAACCGGTCCAGTGTTTCCGACAATCCCGTCAGATCAGTGCTCTGCTCCGCAAGAAACGCCGGACTCCCCAGCAGTACCGTGCGACCGTCAACCTGGCCGGTAACGCCCTGCCCGGGTAATGCCTCGAAGCCCGTCACCGCATGCAGTTCGGTTCCCCTGCTATCCGCCTCCTCGACGATTGCCACCGCCAGGGGATGCTCGGACCCATGCTCCACGCTGGCTGCCAGCAACAGCAGGCGGGAGTCCGATTCCCCATTGACCGCTGGGGCAACGTCCGTCACCACCGGTCGTCCCTCGGTCAGCGTTCCCGTCTTGTCCAGCACTACCGTGTCCACCCGGTGGTTGGTCTCCAGCGCCTGGGCGCTGCGAATGAGAACGCCCCGCTCTGCTCCCTTGCCCGTCCCGACGATGATGGCGGTGGGCGTGGCCAGCCCCAGGGCGCAGGGGCAGGCGATAATCAGCACCGCTACCAGGGTAAGGACGGCGTAGGTCAGCGCCGGTGCGGGACCTAGAACCAGCCAGAACAGAAAGGCCGCAATGGCGATGGCTCCTACCGACGGCACAAAGACCGACGCCACTCTGTCGGCCAGCCGTTGTATTGGGGCCCGACTGCCCTGGGCTTCTTCTACCAATCGGATTATCTGTGCCAACGCCGTATCCCTGCCTACGCTGGTAACCCGGAACTGGAAGTAGCCGGTACGGTTCAGGGTGGCCCCGTAAACGGCTGCCCCCGGCGCCTTGTCCACCGGCATACTCTCGCCGGTTAACATGGACTCGTCGATGGTTGAACTGCCCTCTATGACCTGGCCGTCGGTTGGTACCCGCTCCCCGGGGCGGACTGCCACCACGTCGTCCAGCGCCAGTTCCTCCACCGGCGCCTCAATTTCCTGTCCGTCGCGGATGACCCTCGCCGTGTTGGGCTGCAACCCAATCAGCCTGCGTATGGCCTCCGACGTCCTCCCCCTGGCTCTGGCCTCAAGGAATCTGCCCAGCAGGATCAGGCCGATTATCATTGCTGCGGTGTCGAAATAGACGGCAGACCCGATACCTCGGGCCGATAGCCAGTCCGGTGCTAGGGCGCCGATTACCGTTATCGCGGCGCTGTAACCGTAAGCTACCGACGACCCCAGGGCCACCAGGGTGTGCATGTTAGCCGTGCCGTGACGCAGGGACAGTATGCCGGAAGTGTAGAAGGGCCACCCCGCCCAGAACTGGACAGGTGTCGCCAATATCCAAAGCAGCCACGGCCATACCGCCAGCGAGCCCACATTCAGGCTGTTGAGGTAAGGTACCCAGGGAAAGAAATGCATGGACCCCAGCAGCAGGACAATTCCCACCGTCACGGCGAAGGCGCAGCGGTTTCGGAAGTAGCGAATCTCTCCGGTGCGAGCCAGCCGCTCCAGTTCCGCTGCCGAGTCCCGTTCATCCCCCTCAACCCCGTCCAACCGGTAGCCGCTGTCTTCCAGGGCCGCCCTAAAATCGGAGAGTCCGGCCATGCCTGGCACGTAGCTGACCCGGGCCCGTTCGGTGGCCAGGTTGACTGCGGCGTCCATCACCCCGGGGACCTCCCGAAGGGCGTGTTCCACGTGCATAACGCAGGCGGCGCAGGTCATTCCCCCCACGTTGAGGGTGGCATCTGTGGAACCGATTTCGTAGCCGGCATCGGCAATTGAATGTCGCAGCGCCTCCAGCGGGACCGGCTCCGACTCCAGCGATACCGCCGCCCTTTCGGTTGCCAGGTTGACCGTTACGTCCATTACCCCGGGGACCTCCCGCAGGGCGTGCTCCACATGCATAACGCAGGCGGCGCAGGTCATTCCCCGGACGGGGATAGAAATGGCAAGATTTCTGCCGCCGCTGTCTGTCAATTCAAGCCTCCCCGGAAAATGCGATGGGATGGACGATGACGGTGGAATAAACTACTTTCTGACCTGTTGCGATCATTATAAGGGATATGCCACACCGGGCGGCGGAGACGCTAACCGGAGAGGGAGAGCCGGCGCCCCCGGCTGAATAATCCGGGCAAGGACCGGAGTCGCTGGGCAAAAAAGAACACCCCCGGGGCTGCCGGGGGGTTCACAGTTGCGGGGTACGGGCTGGGCGGAAGAGAAGCTACAACCTTTAGTCGTAGCTGAAGTAGCGTACTCCCGCAAAGTGCATCGAAAACTTCCAGGTGGGGGTAATGGGAGCGGCCTCCCGGGCCGGTTCCTCTTCGACATCGGCGGCTTCCATGATTTCCGCCACCTGCTGAGTTACCTTTTCTTCCAATGCCTGGTTTATTTCCTCAGCTTCCTGTCTCAGTCCCAAAGTTACCATGGTGTCACCTCCTTTTCATCGAACGAACGAAGAAGCTTCAAGTCTTCTCATGGGTCGCCATTGCTATAGTGAGAATATTACACGTTTATATATAGTGTGTCAAGCCTGGTTACCCGGATTACAACAAAAATTCGTGGTTCCTTTGTGCTCAATAGTGAAACAATTCACCATGTAAGCTGTATCCGATTCAGACTGGCTGGTAATACCTCCAATGGCCGGCCCCTTTACCGTCCTCCCTCTTGAAAAAGGCCCCTCGCCGCAGCGAGGGATGGGTTGCTTCTCAATGCCGCCGGCCTGGGGTCTGGGCTAACCGGTAATGCCGGCGCCGGTGTTGCCGGAGGCTTCGGCCTTGGCCAACTCCCGCTGCTCGCGCTCCCGTTCGCTCATAGCAGGGCCGGCGACCCAGGCGTGAGCTATCAAGATCCCCTGGGCAATGTGCTCCAGCCAACTGGCTGGTTCTGCGGTGTTGGAAGTGTTTTCCTGTTTTTCCATTGTCTAACCCCCTGATGCAGTTAATGTTGGCGGCTCGATTGTCTCTATTGGCAAATGGGTGAGTTTGCCAGGAACTTCAACCGGAAACCTCTAAACTCTTTATAAGTCATATAGTAAGTATAAAGTACGAGTTGTACCATGTCAACCATGTATGCTTCCCTCAAATAACGATCCGCCGCGTTTTTCGCTCTCCCCTGTTGACGGTCAATCAAATCAGACCACAATGGCCGCCCACGTGAGAGCTGTGTAGAGCATCTGCAGCCTTATCGGTGGTCAGGAGTTGAGGAAATGAAATGTCCCCGCCATCGCGGGCGGGGACCTGACTTAGTTCAGAAAACGCCAGTGTACGGCGTCGACTAGTTGACGATGCTGGTGCTCTCCAGCTCCATTTCGACGGCGTGGGCTTTGGCTATTTCCTTCTCTAGCCGCTGCTGCTCACTCATCGCGGGGCCGGAGACCCAGGCGTACCCGATCAGGATGCTCTGGGCAATGCGCTCCAGGATGGTGGTGGATCCGGTTTCCCCAGTGTTGTCTTGACGTTCAATCATTTAGATACCTCCCTTATTTGGTGATGAGTCTGATTACTGCAGTTGCATTGCGATGGTGTCGTACCTGAGCCGCTTTGCCTCGGCCATGGCGCGTTCCACACGCTCCTGTTCCGACGTGGCCGGACCCGTCACCCATTCCAGAGCCGCCGAGAGCTCGTGGGCGACGCGGCTGAACAAGCCGGCGTGGTCGTGTTCGCTGTGCATTGAAGTGTTTGCCTTCATATTTTCCCTCCGGTTACCGCCAGTTATCTAATACTGGTAAGCCTTTAATATTTATAGATATGATACAAGAGCTACAGTATTTTGTCAAGGGATATTATTGTTAAGTTTCTATTTCTTTTTGGAATTTAACAGCTGGCTTGTTCGGCAATCGTCCACTGCTGGACACAAGAAGCCAGAGCTGATGCGGAGAAGGAGAGAGACGGAGGACTGAGGGGCAAATAAAGGAGGCGAGCAGTGCGCCCGCCCCGCGTACATTCCGGGTCTTGAGGCGCTGCCGGACCAGCGCCGGACCGGAGACGTTACCAGTCGCCCAGGTCGGACAGCGCCTCCCGGAAGCGGACAATGGCGTCAATGTGCTGCTCCACCCCCTCCAGTCCGCCTCGCCGGGCCTCTACCGTTATGCTGACGGCTCCCAGTTCCTGCCACCCTTTTGCTTCATCAACCCAGTCCTCGGGCTGCTTGTCATCTATGCGTATTCGGCCCTCGATGCCCACTGCCGATTCGTCCCGCCCCGAAGCCCGCACGTACTCCCTGAGGGTGGCGATAGCCTGCCGCCCCGGTTTCTGGGGATCGAAGTTGGGGAACCAGCCATCGGAGATGGTGGCGATGCGTCGCAGTACAGGTTCCGGCGGCAGGGGACTGGCGCTGCTTCCCGCTCCCAGCCATACCGGAATGGGCCGCTGCACGGGCAGGGGGTTAATTCCCGCGTTATCCACCCGGTGCCACCGGCCGCGAAAGTCCACCACCTCTTTGGTCCATAGTTCCCGCATCAGGGCGATCTGCTCCTCGCTGCGCCGGCCCCGGTCCCGGAAGTTGCGGTTGAGGGCCTCGTATTCCACGTGGTTCCACCCCACCCCGATGCCCAGGCGCAGGCGCCCGTTGCTGAGTACGTCCACCGCCGCCGCCTGCTTGGCCACCAGGGCAGTGGCCCGCTGGGGCAGGATGAGTATGCCGGTGGTGAGCCCAATGCGCTGGGTAATGGCGGCCAGGTAGCCCATGGTGGTGAAGGACTCGTGGATAATGGCCTGGTGGGTATAATAGCCGCCCGTCACGTGGGAGTGGTGGTCTGAGCTAGCCCCCAGGACATGGTCGGCGATGAACAGGTGGGAATAACCCAGTTCTTCGGCCGCCTGGGCATACTCCCGAATGGCCCCCGGGTCGGATCCGATTTCAGTTTGGGGAAAGATGGCGCCGATTTGCATGTTGCTCCTGTCACTACATCGGGTTGCTGAGTATTTTTTGATCAGGCAGGCTGTTAAGATGGGGAAAACTTGCAGGACCGGGTTCTCTTGCTTACGCGTCTGGACAGTCTTACCTTCGACTTCGTACTTGCCTTAATTATAACTGATTGTCTGGTGGGCTTTTTCATCTGGCACGAAGTCTTCTACAATGTAGGCGATACCAGAGTACAGACCGCTATAGGGGTCGGAGCAGGCATAGCCATATCACTGGCGATAACCATAGTAACCTTCGCGCACTGGGAGTTGTTCAGAATGATCTCCGAAAGATACAAGCGCATTCGATATGAACAGGGCCTGGAAGAGGGAAAGAAACTGGGCCTGGAAGAGGGAAAGAAACTGGGCAGAGAAGAAGGCAAGAAGGAAGGTAGGGAACAGGCCCGTGTAACTGAGAGGAAGCGTTTCAGGGATTTCCTGGAACAGTCCGGCATCGAAATCACGGAAGAGGAGAGAGAGCGGTTGTTCGGAGAGGTAGAGTAAGCGGGTTCCGGAAAGCCGAGACATTTCTGTAGTCTGATGCCGGAGGGCGCCACTGATGATCTCCGAAAGATACAAGCGCATTCGATATGAACAGGGCCTGGAAGAGGGAAAGAAACTGGGCAGGGAACAGGCTCGTGTAGCTGAGAGAAAGCGCTTCAGAGATTTCCTGGAACAGTCCTGCATCGAAATCACGGAAGAGGAAAGAGAGCGGTTGTTCGGAGAACAGGAAGAACAGAGGGCCGGACGGCGTCTGCCGAATTGCCACTGACATGTTCGTCAATTGAGTTTAGGCCCCTGCTCTCGCCCCCCTACCGCCGCCGGTACTCGTCCCCGCAGTCCCCAATATAGTCCAGCAGGTCGCGGCCTCTGGATGTAACCGCCTCGATTGCCGCCACGTCCTCCTCGTCCAGCGACAGTTCAAACACCTTGGCGTTGTCTTCCCGGTGATGGCTGATGCCCAGGCGGGCCCCGGCTATTACCCCGGCCACCGCCGGACTGTCCAGGATGCAGCGCGAAGCCACGTTGGCCAGGCTGGCGCCGCGATTGTCGGCAACAGCCTTCAGGCAGGTGAGCAACTCCTGGAACAGGGTCCAGCCGCCCCAGGCGTTGATCATCTGCTTGTACTTGCCCAGGCTGGCCGTGTCCAGGGCCGAACCGGTAGGTTCGGGCTGGTTCAGGTACCGTTCCGAAAGCAGTCCGCCGCAGAATGTGCCGTAGGTCAACAGGTGAATGCCATTTTCCTGGCAGTAGGGCGCCATCAAACGGGCCGGCCGCATGTCCACCAGCGAATACTGCACCTGGTTGGAGACGATCCTGATGCCGTTATCCACGATAATCTTCAGGTGTTCGGTGTCGAAGTTGGTCAGCGCGACATGGCGGATTTTGCCGGCGTCCCGCAGGTCGGACAGGTGCCCCAGCGCCTCCAGGTAGCGTTCGTCGCCATATTCCCACCAGTGAAACTGAAGCAGGTCCAGGCAGTCCACTCCCATGCGGCGCAGGGAAATGTCCACGTTGTTTTCCACCACATCCCGGGTCATGGGGCCTGGTCGGGGCACCCACTTGGTGAAGGCCTGGATGCCGGCCGTGGCATCGGAGCCCTGTTGGTCCGCCAGGCGACGGCGGAACTCGCCGATAAAGTCCTCTGCGGGGCCGTAGTGGTCCGCCAGGTCCCACGTCGTAAACCCCGAATCGTGGTATTCAACCATGCTGGACAGGGCGGCGGTGGGGTCAATGCGCCCGTGGGCGCCGGAAACCTGCCACAAACCGTTGAGCAGGCGGCAGATTTTCAGGTCGTCGGTAAAGGCGAATGCGCCCCCGGTTATGCTCATCCTTGCGAACCTCCCTGGCCACTGTGCGGCCCGATTTTGCACCATTATATAACGGCGAATTCCTCCATTTATCCACAAATGGGCGTGAATAAGGATCAGGAGAGTGGGTTGCCCCCGCCCATGCCAGGGCCTTCTCTCGTCGGGAGGGGAAAAATCTGGACCCGGTTCCCTGGCCCGCTCCCTGCTCCCAAGTATGGTAAATTACTCCAAAGCAAAGTCCCGTACCTCTGCGAGAACGATATCTAGACCGTCTCACCAATACTGGACTGAATGCCGGCTGAGGAGGAAATCGCCATGTCAACGTCTAACGGCAAAATACGCCTGGGCATTATCGGCGCCAACATTCACCTGGGGTGGGCGCCCCGTTCCCATCTGCCTGCTGTGGTCGCCAGCCCCGAATTCGAACTCACTGCCGTCTGCACCACCCGCATGGAAAGCGCCGAGGAATCGGCCAAAGCCTTTGGGGCCAGGATAGCCTTCGACAACTACCAGGACCTGATTGCACATCCGGATATCGACGCCGTGGCGGTGGTGCTGCGGGTCCCGTCGCACTACGAGCCTACCATGGCGGCCCTGAACGCCGGCAAGCACGTCTACACCGAGTGGCCCCTGGGGCAGACCACGGCCCAGGCCCAGGAAATGGCAGACCTGGCCCGGGAGAAGGGTGTCCGCAACCTGGTGGGCCTGCAGGCCCGAGAGGCGCCCACCATCAAGTACATGAAGGAACTGGTGGAGCAGGGCTACGTGGGCGACGTGCTGTCCTGCCACCTGAGCCTGGTCCGGGGCGGCTCCCGGGAACGCCACTCCACCCGCACCTGGCAGCGGGACGACGACCTGGGCGCCCACACTCTTACCATTGCCTGCGGACACAGCATAGACGCGCTGAGATTCGTGGCAGGCGACTTCAGCCACGTCTCCGGCGTGGTCTCCACCCAGACCAAAGAATGGTACGAGACGGACACGGACAAGTATCTGCCGGTAACTTCCCCGGACAACATCCTGGTTAGTGGCCGGTTGAAGGACGGCGGGGTAGCGTCGGTGCACGTCGCCAGCAATCCCTGGGCTGGCAGCGGGCTGCGAATGGAGATTTACGGCAGCAAGGGTACGCTGGTGGGAACCTCGGTTGACTCTCCCCAGCTGCGGGAGATGGAGTTGAGCGGGGTGCAGGGCCCGGGTGAGCCGCAGCCGATGGAGGTGCCCGGCCGTTTCATCAACGTGCTGGAGAGCATGCCCAAAGGCGAGGCTTTCAACGTGGGCCAGATGTACTACCAGTTCGGCCAGGCCATCCGCTCGGGCCAGGACTGCCAGCCCGACTTCGTCGCCGCCGTCAACCTGCACCACCTGGTTGACGCCATCCGCCGGGCCTCGGACGAAAGGCGGGAAGTGGCGGTAGTGTAGGTATCATCCACCAACAAGCGCGAACAGCCGCGTACGGTCTATGGAGCAAGCAAATAATTAGTGAATATTCGTGTCCATTCGTGGATAACCAGACGTAAAAAATGGAGGATTGAACATGGTTTACGACTTCCGGCAATATACCTTCAGGCCCGGCGCCATACCCGATTACATGAAGGCGGTGGAGGAACTCTCCATTCCCATCCGAGCCAAGTACGGAGTGAAGCTGGCCGGCTGGTACTACAGCGAGGTGGGCGAGCTGAACCAGGTAGTCCACATCTGGGCCTATCGAGACTATGATCACATGGATGAAGCCAAGGCCCAGGTGGCCCGCGACCCGGACTGGACGGGCAAATACCTGCCAGCGGTGCGGGGCCTGATAGTCAACCAGAAGACTTGGTTAATGCTCTCTCCCGACTTCGCCCCCCAGCCGGCTTAGCAGGTCAGCACTCTTGCAAGAATAACCGGAACAGGCTAATGGGTACGACTTCCCAACAAGAGCCGGGAAGTCGTGCCCTTAGGAATCTTCAAGTTTCACAGTCTGCAGAACGCGCGGGGTTGAGGTGGGGATATGGGATGGGTCAAAGCAAGTTCAGGTGAGAAATGCCTCTTCCCGTATTGTCGGGACCTGGCCGTATTGGCGACTGTCATCCTGCTGGCGCTGGCGGCAGGGGCCTGCAACTCCGTTCCCGGCGCTCCCGACCTGCCGGGCATAGAGTTGCCCACCATCTCCCGACCATTTTCCCCCGAGGGCGTACCGACAACCGCCGCTCCAGTGGCAACTGCCACGCCGCCTCCGGCTGCCGCCACAGAATCACCGGGTCCCACGGAGGTGGGAGACGCCATACTGGTCCCCAGGCTGGAAATAGCGGGAATTCCCGCCGACCTGCCCGCCTACTCCCGGAACGACTGGAAGCACTGGAACGATACAGACAAGGACTGCCAGGATACCCGGGCCGAGGTGCTTATTGAGGAGTCCGCGGTACCTCCCACCTTCAAGAACCAGGAGCGGTGCCGCGTCATTTCCGGGCTTTGGGAAGGCCCTTATACCGGGCAGAGTTTCACGGAAGCCAGCGACGTGGACATTGACCACCTGGTGCCCCTGAAGAACGCCCACCTGTCCGGCGGCTGGCAGTGGGACGCCGACCGCCGGGAGGACTACGCCAACAGCATGGCGACGGACTACCACCTGGTCGCCGTGGAGAAGTACGCCAATCGGGCCAAGGGCGCCAGGGGTCCCGAGGAGTGGCAACCGCCGGACGAGACCTATCACTGCCAGTATGCCCGGGACTGGATTGCCGTAAAGGCCGCGTGGGACCTGACCGCCACCGCCGCGGAGTGGGATGCCCTGGAAGCCATGCTGGCAAGGTGCCCCTTTGCCGTGGGGACGGGGGAGGAAGGTGGAACGATTGCCCTGCCGCCTTCCCCGACAATGGCTCCGCCGGACACTCCGCCGCCAACCCTGACGACAGCGCCTTTTTTGGGTTCCCTGGTCATAACCGAAATAATGCCCGATCCGTCGGCGGTAAGGGATGCCGCGGGTGAGTGGTTCGAGGTATATAACCCGGACGGGGATGAAGGGGTCAATCTCCAGGGCTGGTCTATTCTTCGGGAAGGAGGGGACGAACATCGGATCAGGGCGGAAGTTGTGGTCCCGCCCGGCGGCTACATAGTCATGGCCCGCAATGGAGCCGAATCCGCCAACGGCGGCATTGCCGCAGACTATGAATACGGGAGCATCAGCCTGACCAACGACGGGGACGTTATCCAGCTTGTGGAACCCGCCGGGCGCGTGGTGGATAGGGTTGAGTATGGCGAAGACCTGGTGTTCCCCGGTGCGTCAACATCCCTTGACCCGGGTTCCCTGGATGCCGATGCCAACGACGATGCCGCCAACTGGTGCCGCGCCACAACCGCCTTGCCCAACGGGGATTTTGGCACCCCGGGAAAGGAGAATGGCGCCTGCCGGTAATGCGGCGAGGTTTTGCGACGCGGGGCTCCCTGCCGGCGTGCTGATTCCCGTTTGGCCGCTCGTCGCCGCAATCTTCCTGCTCCGTTACTCCGCGATTGTTTCGCCCGTGCGGCTTTCAGGACTGGGTGCCTGGCCGTCGCTGTCTTCCGGCACAGTATCTGCTGCCCCCGCGCTTTCGGCCCTGGCAATGCTGACGCCCTTCAGCCAGCACATGGTTGCCGCGCCCAGGGCGGCGCCGACTATCGGGCCAACCCAGTAGGCCCAGTGGCCGTGCCATTCCCAGCCTACCAGGGCCGGGGCCAGGGAGCGGGCCGGGTTCATGGAAGCCCCCGAAATCGGCCCGGCGAATATGGCCTCCAGGCCCACCGTGCCGCCGATGGCCAGGGCCGCCACCGGCCCAGCTATCCGCGGTTCCAGGCTCAGCGACATGATGATGGCCATGAGGATGAAGGTAAGGATAATTTCCAGCGCCAGAGACTGCTCGACGCTGCCCGCCGGCAGCGTGGCCCCCATGCTGGCCGTGGGGCCCAGCAGGTAATATAGGGTAAGGCTGGCCAGAATGCCGCCGGCCAACTGGGCGGGTATGTAACAGGCCGCCACGGTCCAGCGCAGGCGGCGGGTAATGGTAAAAGCCAGGGTAACCGCCGGGTTGATGTGGGCCCCGGAGATGGGACCAAATGTAAAGATCATGGCTGCCACGATCAGGCCGAAGGTGATGCCTATGCCCAGGTGGGTTACCTTCCCTCCTGACAGGGAATCAATCATTATGGCGCCGGTACCGGCAAAAACCATGCCGTAGGTACCCAGCAACTCTGCCACAATTCGTCTCAGCAAGGAAATTCCTGCAAGCCCCATAGTTTCGAGACCAGCGTCTCTTTGGTTTCCCGGTCCGGTCTCCCTGGCGGAACACTGCGCCACTATAAAGAAAGTTCTTCAATTCCGCATCAAAGAACGGTTAACGAACCTTTGTGGGCACATTAAATCAAGTCTCAAGCAGACAGCATACGCCATGCGCCAGTGCACTTCCAAATTCTGCTTTCGGGCCGTTTTCTCCACTGACTACCACGAAAGAGCGGCATGGCTGAACTATATTGACACAGGGGGCAGGTCTTTTTAACCAACAATTAACCCGACCTTAAACGCCACTTAATTGCTGCCTAACTGCATATTGAAACGCTGGGCATAGCCTATTCTGCGAGTATGCAGCGGGGCATAAATTCCCCCGGCGCCCAGTAATTTTCAGGAAACTTCAACAACGGTCCCGCTACCCATTACGCGAGGTCTGACGAAAAGCCCAACGCCATACCTTGCCCCAATGCAAAGCTCGTTCAACCAACACCCCAAAGTGGCAGGAGGAAAAATGTCATCCACGAAATCCCGGTATTTGAGCGTAAAGGGTTGGACCATTCCCTTTATTCTCGGGGCTATTGCAGTCTCCATGGTCCTGATTGCATGTGGTACTTCGGCTCCGGCGGGAGAGACCGGTGGAGCTTCCACGGGCTCCGGCTCGACCGCTTCGTCCCAACAGACCGGTGACTCCGGCGCTCCCAGCGCCGGCGGCAGCGAGTCCATGCCCGAGGCTATGGAGTCTGGTGACTACAGCAGCCTCAAGGGGGACATAGAAATCGACGGTTCCAGCACCGTCTTCCCCATCACCGAGGCCGTGGCTGAAGAGTTTGGCATACTGACCGACGGCAACGTCCGCGTTACGGTGGGCGTTTCCGGCACCGGCGGCGGCTTCAAGAAGTTCTGCAACGGCGAGACCCAGATTTCCGACGCCTCCCGGCCGATCAAGGCCAGCGAGGTCCAGCTTTGCGCCGACGCCGGCATTGAATACATCGAGATTCCGGTAGCCATTGACGGCCTCACCGTCATCGTCAACTCGGCCAACACCTGGACCCAGTGCATGACGGTGGAGGAACTCAACACCATGTGGGCCCCCGAGTCCGAGGACGTGGTAACGCAATGGGACCAGGTTCGCCCCGGCTGGCCTTCGGACAAAATGGAGATGTACGCTCCCGGAGTTGATTCCGGTACCTTTGACTATTTCACCGAGACCATCGGCGGCGAGTCGGGCGCTTCCCGGGGCGACTTCACCGCCAGTGAGGACGACAACTTGATCATCCAGGGGGTTTCGGGCGGCAAGAACGGCGTGGGCTACCTGGGCTACTCCTACTACGTCGAGAACGCCAACAAGCTGAAGGCCGTGGAGATCGACGGCGGCAGCGGCTGCATCGCTCCCACGGACGAAGCCATCAACAACGGCGCCTACGCTCCCCTGTCCCGGCCGCTGTTCATCTACGTGCGGAAGGACGCGGCCGGTACACCCCACATCGCCGAGTTCATCCGCTACTTTCTGAGCCCCGAGGGACAGTCCCTGGCCGCCGAAGTCGGCTACATTCCCTACCCCCAGCCCGTGTACGACCTGGCCCTGGCCAAGTTCGAAAACGGCGTCACCGGCACCGTCTTCGGCGGCGAGAACCCCATGCACGGCCCGGTAGAGCAGATTCTGGCTAACTCCCAGTAACCGGTTATTATCCACGAAGTTGCGCGGAGTAATCATTAGTGAACATTCGTGTAAATTCGTGGATAAGAAAAGAAGAGGCCCCGGCAATCGCCGGGGCCTCAATCGTTAGCCAGGCAATTGAGTAAGACTTGAACCCTACAACTGCCCTCCGCCGAAGATGGCGTGCTGCTTGTGGTACACCTGTAGGCGCTGGCGAGGGCATTCCAGCACGAAGATGCGGCCCTCGTCGTCCACCTCCACGGATATGGGGCCGTGGAACAGCTTCTCCCGCTCGTGCAGGTTGTGGGCCATCTCGCGCGCCCTTACGATGGTCGGGTCCAGGTTGACGCGCTCCCGTCCCCAGGTGGAAAGGGTTGCCTCGCCCAGCAGCTTGGTGATGAAGTTGCCTTCGGCGTCGAAGACCTGCAGTCGGTCGTTCTTGAAGTCGGCCACATAGATGATGCCTTCCTTGTCCACCGCCACCTTGGTAGGCCGGTTGAGTTGGCCGTCGCCGTCGCCGGTGGAGCCGAACTTCATCAGGAACTTTCCGTCGGGGCTGAACTTCTGGATGCGGTCATTGCGCCAGTCGGCCACCCAGACGTTGCCGTCGTAGTCTATT
>JAJEDS010000303.1 GCA_022821365.1 Dehalococcoidia bacterium
TCCGACGTGGTGTGGAGGACGCAGATGTCGGTGCATACGCCGCAGACGATTACCTTGTCGGGTTGCAGGTCGGCCAAACGCTGCTCCAGGTCGGTGTTGAAGAAACCGCTGTACCGGTTCTTGGGCACCAGGTTGTCGCCGGTCAGGTACCCGGCCAGTTCGGGGATGACCTCCGGCTCCTCGGTGCCGATGACGCAGTGGACCGGAAAAATCTGGAATTCCAGGTCGTCAGGCAGGTGGTGGTCGGATACAAACAGCACGTTGGAACCGGCGGCCGTCTCCCGTTCCAGCAGGGCCTGGATACGGGGGATAAGAGGACGGTAGTCTTCGCAGTAGAGGTTATGGCCCGGTTCCACAAATCCGCGCACCATGTCTATTACCAGCACCACGTTTGCCATGATTGCACCTCAACTGTTCGGTCAGAGTAAACGGCCACCCGTCATGGGGCCGCCCGCGCTTCCAGCTGGAAGCAGTGCCTGCCGGAGTCGTGATCCCAGATGCGTTCGGAAAAGGACCTGCGCTCGTCTCGCCTGTCCCCGGAGTCAGTGGTGAAGACGGCACATAGCTCATACCGCGTTCCTTCTGTCACCCGGTATTCGTAAAGCCGACCCGTATCGGGGTCTTCGATGGACCTGACGTGGAAGCGGGGGCCGCTCAAGTCCCGCAGGCTATGCGGCATTTCCTCATTCAGGTCAAAGTAGGTATCTATGTTTTGGGAGATGTTGCGCAGGTCGTCAACCCGCCGGTCGTCCAGCCGCACATCCCGCTGCTGCCCCGGAGTTCCTACCAGGTAGATGGAGTAGCCCAAGGTGACCACTACCACGACGATGGCGCCGACTACAAGCCCCCGCAGCGCCGGCGCAGCGCGCGCGGCCGATTCCACTACCTCGTCTTCCGCCTGGCGCATATCCCACAGGTAATAACCGAATATGGGCCCGGTGATTACCAGGATGGCGACCACTTTCAGAACAAAACCCGTCGTGGGGTCGCCGGCCAGCAGGCGGGACAACAGAGCGATCAAGTCGCCCAGGATTATTGCCGCGCCCACCACCAAGGTCAGGTAGGTGAGCCAGCGGCGGATCAGCGACTGCCGCCGTTCCGGGTCTGCCGCCACCGCCGAGGCCAGGCGTCGCATCAGGAAAAGGTACAGGGGGAAGGCCACGATGATAGCCGCCAGCGCGGTGGTCTGGGCCGCCGACGGGCCGGGTTCGTACCGGTAAATTGAACTGGAGAAGTGGTAGTCGATCATGCCGAAGAACACCGCGCCCAGGCTGAACGCGAAAACATACAAGGCGATGAAGGAAATCAGGTAAAGAAAGGCTTCCCGCGCGTAAAGGTAGGGACGGGGACGCGGCACCGCCACCGGAAACGCCACATCGGCAAAGGCTGCAAGGCCGCTGTTCACCTCCCGTTCCTGCCACCCGGCCTCCACCAGCACGTTGCGGATGGCTTCCCGTTCCTGCCCCCTTTCCAGAGATTCCTTGATAAATTGCCGTAGTTCCTCGTTCATGGGCGCTCCTGGACCGCCTCCGCCGAATAGCTCTCGTCCGTCGCCAGCATTTCCGACAGTCCCATCAACTCGAAACACTGGTGGAGGGTTATCATGTTGTCCGCCAGTTGGGCCGTTGTGCCTTTGGCCTTCAACTCCTCCATCAGGCCCGCCACCACCTTGCCCACCGTCAGCAGGGCGCTGGCGGGATAAATAACGATCTTGAAACCCAGTTCCTCCAGTTCCCCCGCCGTGAACAGGGGAGACTTGCCCGTCTCCACGTAGTTATAGAGCAATGGCAGTTCCACCGACGCCACCACCCGCTCCGCTTCCTCCGGCGACCGGATGGCCTCCACGAACAGGACGTCGGCCCCGGCCCTGGTGAAAGCCTCGCAGCGGCGCATGGTATCGTCCCACCCCGTAACCGCCAGGGCATCGGTGCGGACGATGATCACGAAGTCGTCGTCGGTGCGCGCGTCCACCGCCGCCCGAATCTTGCCTACCATCTCGTCGGTGCCGATGACCCGCTTGTTGTCCAGGTGGCCGCACCGCTTGGGAAACTCCTGGTCCTCGATGTGTACCCCGGCCACCCCGGCACGCTGGTACTGCCGTATGGTGCGCTGGATGTTCAGAATGCCCCCGTACCCCGTATCCGCGTCGGTAATCACCGGCACACTTACTGTCGCGGCGATGTCGGCCGCGTTGCCCACCATCTCCCCCATGGTCGCCAGGGCCAGGTCCGGGTAGCCCAGCGTAGCCACCGATGTGCCCGCCCCGGTCATGTACACCGCCGGAAACCCCGAGGCCTCAATAATCCGCGCCGTCAAGCAGTCATAAGCCCCCGGCGCCATGATGATGCCCGGCTCCCGCAGCAGCTTGCGAAGTTTGGTGGTGGGTTTTTCCATTTCTGCACCCCATGTCGAACATAGTATGCCGTACTTGCCAGCGGTCAGCTAAAGCATATAACAGGCGGAAGAATCAATAATCCTCCCTGGTCTAATTGATAAGGAAGACTTTGCAATCGTCCTGGCTTTCCCAAGGCAACCGAATGCTCGAGTCTTTATGCCCAGACCAACCCGCCCGGCCAATTATATATGATCCGCCACCAGTTGCACGTATAGTTCTTTACGTACGATCCTTGCCGTATGATGTGATGGAATGACCGGCAGGCTCGATGTGCGTTTGTAAGCGGAACACCGGCGATGCCTCGAGGAACTGGCCCGGGATAGCGGTGTACCTGTTTCCGACGTTGTGTGTTCCTTGATAGACGGCGCCTGTGAAGAAATAACGCGACAACGCCGGGTCAGGGCCGCCAACAGGCTGGCAAGTCTGAATGTGGAAGACCCGCCCGACCCTGACACCCTTTCCAGACAATTGGAGGAATCCCAAGAGCCCGGTGGCCTTCATTGACGCCAACGTCGCCATTTATGCTGGCGGCAGGGGTCATCCGTACAAGGCTCAGTGCGCTCAAGTTCTGCAGTTGGTTGCCGCACACCTGGCACGCTTCATCACTAACGCGGAAGTTATCCAGGAGTTGCTGCACCACTACCTCTCTTCAGGCCGCTGGACATTGGGGCGGGAGGTGGTCAACAGCTTCGCTGAGCTGAGGCACGGGCAAATCGAAGCGGTTTATGCGGATGATATTCTGCTCGCCGCCAACCTGGCCGACACATCCCCGGGTGTAAGCGCCCGGGACCTGGTACACGCAGCAGTAATGCAACGACTGGAAGTACGTCGGGTCATTTCGGCAGACAGGGACTTCGATAGAGTTGACGGGATAGAAAGGCTGGACCCACTTCACCTGAAGCAATGGCAATCCATGGTTATCGGCACAGGTTATCGGTAAGCCATCCCCGTCTTGTCTGGTCTATCCGCCGCAGTTGTGCGATTCCTGGAAAGCGCCAAACCCCAAGTCTAC
>JAJEDS010000244.1 GCA_022821365.1 Dehalococcoidia bacterium
TCCGACGAGGGCGACGACCTGCTGGCCCACGAAGCATTGGTGACGGTGTTCGACCTGCATTTGCTGGAACCGGAACTGAGACCGGCGGCGGCGATGGTCTGCACCGAGACGGTGTGGGCCGCCGCCGCCCAGGACCCGAGACCCCGCCTGCTGGTGGTGGACGAGGTGTGGAGCATCATGCAGCACCCGGAGGGGGCGGCCTTCATGGTGTCGATGGCGAAACGGGCCAGGAAGCACCGGCTGGGGTTGCAGTTCATCACCCAGGACGTGCAGGACCTTTTGTCCGAAGACAGTTCCCGCGCCATCACCGGACACTCCGGCAGGGCATTACTCCAGAACGCCGCCTTCAAGCTGCTGTTGCAGCAGGATGCCGCCGCCGTATCCACGGTGGGCGAAGCCTTCGACCTGCCGGTGGAGCTGCAACGCTGGCTGCTTTCCTGTCCCCGGGGCGACGGGCTGCTGCTGGCGCGGGGCCACCGCTTTCCCATCCGCATCGAGGCCACCCCCGAGGAGACCGAGGTCATCGAGTGGCGGCCAGGGCCACGGCCCTGCAACTAACGATACCCGTTCCATTTATATAAAGGGAGGCAACCAGTATGAATATCAACGTAAGGCACATCCTCTTGGGCGAGAAGCAGACCAGAAAGCCCCCGGCCCTGGTGGCTGTGACGCCCCACCGCACCGGCGAACGCACCCTGCTGGGCGTGGAGAACTTCCTCCAGTCCATCGCCGTCCCCGAACCCTTCTCCCTGGAGCTGGCCGCCGATATGGACGGCGTGACCCTGCTGGCCCGCTGCCAGGACGACCGGGTGGTGAGGCAGCAACTGGCCGCCCACTATCCTCAGGCCCGTGTCCGCGAGGTGGCTCCCGAGGACGATCCCATGTCCCGCCGGCAGGGTGAACTTGCCTGGGCTCTGACCCTGCGGGCCGGGGGGCCGGAGTATGTCCCCCTCCGCACCTTCCGGGACGACGACCTGCTGGACCCGGGTTCCGATCCCCTGCTGGCGGTCATCGGCTCCCTGTCCGCCCTCAGGCCCCGCGAGCGCATCGTGGCCCGACTGCTGCTGCGCTCCCTGGGCCCCGAGTGGGCCCAGGGCCATCAGGCCAAGGCCCACAAGCGGGCCGTCCCCGACAACAGGGAGCCCTCCTACACCTACCAGACCGGTCCCCTGAAGCTGGACGGCGTGACCATGGCCGTGCTGGGCGTGGGAGCGCTGGCCGCCGTGAGGGGCTACCTGTGGGTGCAGGACGGCGAGATTCTAAAGGCGGTTCTGCTAGGCCTGGGCAGCGTCACCGGCCTGTTGGTGGCGGGCTGGGGCTGGTGGCGCTGGAAGAAGGCCCGCAACCGGGTCTACGACCCGCTGCTGATCAGGGAGAAGGTCTCCCGCATCGCTTTCGACGCGGAGCTTCAGGTCATCGCCTTCCTGCCCGCCCACGCCTCCTCCGAGCGGGCCGGCGACCTGCTGGAGAGCGTGGCCGCCGCCTACCGACACTACGACCACCCCGCGGGGGCCAGGTTCAAGGTGGGCAAGCCGCAACCCTTGTTCCCCGCCGTCACCATCCACCCCGCCGGGCCGGGGCTGTTTGGCAAACGCAGCATCCTGGGGGTGCGGGAGGCGGCCGCCCTGTGGCACCCGCCGGGGGAGGGCGACGAGACGCCCCTGGTGGAACGCTCCGGCTCCCGGGCGCTGGCGCCCCAGCCCCGGGGCGTCAGGACCGGGGCCCCGGTGGGCGACGCCACCGGCGGCGCACCCCGGGAGGTCAACTTTACCGACGACTTGCTCCGGCGCCACCACCTCTACGTCGCCCGCACCCGCATGGGGAAATCCACCTTGATGCACCACGTGGTGACCCACAAGCTCAGGGAGAAGGCGAAGGGCCGGGACAATGACGCCATCATAGTAGTCGACCCCCACGCCGACCTGGTGGCCGGCCTGCTGGAGCAGGTACCCGAGTCCCTGGTTGACAAAGTGAGGCTCATCGACCTCGCCGACGACCGGGGCGCGCCCGGTGTCAACCTGCTGGACACCAGGATATTCTCCGACCGCGACCGCACCGCCGATTCCGTCGTCAGGGTGGCGAAGGGCTTGTGGGACCAGTGGGGCCCCCGGATGCAGTCTATCCTGGAGCACACCGTAAAGACCCTGCACGAGGCCAATGAGCACCGCGAAGAGGACCAGCAGTACACCATCCTGGATGGGATGCGACTCATTTCCGACGGCAAATTCCGCACCGAGGTGCTGGAGCAGGTCAGCGACTCCTACCTGTTGGACTGGTGGGTCCGGGACTTCGACAGCTGGCACCGCCAGTACCGCTCCGAGGCCATAGCCCCGGTGCAGACCCGGCTGGCCTACTACGCATCGTCCAAGAAGGCCCGGGCCATCCTGGGCCAGTCCCGCTCCACCATCGACATTCGGCAGACCATTCTGGAAGGCGGCGTTCTCTTCGCGTCCACCGCCCAGGGCAGCGTTGGCCGCGACGTGGCCGCCCTGGTGGGCGCGTCCTTGCTCAACCTGGTGGACTCGGTGATACGGGAGCAGGAGAGCCTGCACCAGCACCGGAGGAGGGGAGCGCTGGTAGTGGTGGATGAGATGCAGTCCATGCCCGGCGTCGACTACGAGGCCATGCTCAGCGAACTGGGAAAGTACGGGGCCAGCTTCATCCTGGCGACCCAGAGCCTGGCCAAGCTGGACGACCTCTCCCGCACAATGCAGGATACTATCCTGGCCAACGTGGGCTGCCTAGCCGTGTTCCAGGTGTCGGGCAGCGACGCCCGGCGGCTGGTGTGGGAACTGGGCAAGGACCGGGTGAGCGAGGACGACATCACGTCGCTGCCGGTGCACCACTGCTACGTGCGCGCCACCGTGGGAACGGACCGGATGCCGGCCTACTCCATGATGGTCAGGAAACAGGATTCGGGCGACCCTTACGTCGCCGCTGCCATCCGGGCCGGGGCCCAGAACTACACCACCAGGGCCGGGGAGATCGCCCTGGGCGACGCCGAGGGCGAGAAGAAGATCAGCGAGTACCACCGGCTGCTGTTGGAGCGGCAGAACGGCAACCAACCCCAACCACCGCAACAGACGGACCAGAACTCGGGTCCCAACCGCAACAGGCAGCGCAGCCGGCACAACCAGCCGGACGGGGAGCTTGCCGGTGAAGGCGAAGGGGAGGTGGAGCAATGACGCTGACCGACTGTGAGACCGGTGTGCTGCGCCGGTTGGCGGAGACGCCCTTCGCCGACCGGCTAGACCTGGCGGCCCTGTCCGGCTGGTCCAGGGGCGCGGTGTACGCCGGTATGGAGCGGCTCACGGAATGGGGGATGGCCGACGCCATCCCCCACGCCACGCCCCTGCTACCGCCCACCCGCCGTTACTTTCTTACCGCCGATGGGCTGGAGAGGTTGGCGGAACTGGAGAACGTTTCCCCCGACGGCCTGCTGCACAGTCGCCCCGTTTCCTCCCGCTGGCAGCGGCTATTGCTGCATCGGCTGGACGCACTGGGCGTCATCTACCGCCTGGCCGCCGCCATCGCCAACGTCGAGTTTCCCATAGGCTTCCGATGGTACCGTGCCTCGCCGGTGGACGCTGGAATCATCCTGCCCGGCGGGCGTGCCGCCGCCGTGATCCGGCAGGGGATCACCGCCGACCGCACCGCCTTTTCCAAGCGCCTGTGGCGGTTGCGCGAGGGACCGCTGCCCGGCGCCGTTCTGGTGCTGGCTCCCGACGAGGTGCGGCTGCGCCAGGCCCGGAGGATGCTGGCCAGCGCCAGGTTCCCCGTCTTCCTGGCCTTGGAGCGGGACGCCGCCCTGGCTGGCCCGGAGGCCCCGGTGTGGCGTCTGCCTTCCGTCACCGCCGGCCTGGACCTGCGCCAAGTGCTGGCCAGCCTGGACCGGCAGGGCGGGTTGGCTATGGAGGACATGCCCGACTGGGCGTCTCCCCCGGAGGGCATCGACTTGCAGTTCCCTGCCCCGGACTGGCTACTGCCCGCCCTGCTGGGTCCCGCCGAAAAACGTGCACTGGACCTACTCTCCGACTGGCCCTGGGCTTCCAGGCAGGACTTGGCGGGACTGATGGGAGTGTCAACCCGGCGGGCGTCCCAGGTGGTGGCAGGGCTGAAACGGCACGTTCTGGCGAGCCATGCAGATGCCGGGCGTTGCGAACGTCTGGCCCTCACCGACAGGGGACTGGGGTTGATGGCCCGCCGGGACCGCACCTCCATTGGCGCGGCCCGGCGTCGGTGGAGCGCAACTCCGCTGGACCCGGAGAGGCCGCTGACCTGGCGCAACATCTCTGGCTCCCGCAGCCGCCAGTTGCTGCGGAACATCGAGCACACCGGCGCCGTGCACCGGTTCCTCGTCGCCCTGGCGGGGCAGGGCCGCGCCGCCGGTTGGGACATCGTGCAGCTGGACCCGCCCCGGCGGGCCTCTCGCTACTTCCGCCACGAGGGGCGCCTGCACTCGGCGCTGCCCGACGCCTTTGGCCTCCTCCGTCGGGGGGAAGAGACCGTTCCCTTCTTCTTGGAGTGGGAGCGGCGGGCGGTCCGTCCCGCCACCATGGTGGCGCGGCTGGCTCCCTACCTGCGCTACTACTCGACGCGGCTTCCCCTGGACGATCACGGAGCGTTGCCCGTGGTCCTGGTAGTCTTCGACGACGAGTTGGCGGCCACACATTTTTTGCGCGTGGCGAAGAAGGAGATGGAGCGGGCCGGTGTCGAGATTCCCCTGTGGGTATCCCACAAGGCTGTCCTAGAACGAACTGGACCGTTGGGACGGGCCTGGCAGTCTACCGGAAGTTGGGATTGGGCTTGCCCATTTTCTTGTTGACCATTTCCATGGGCTGGGAGCCGCCGCCGGGGTTTCTACCCAGGCCAGCTGGCAAATCCTGCTGACATCGACTTTCCTGTAGGAGTGGGGGTGTTTTCGGTTATACGGATTGCGCTAGGGCAGGCTGCTGCTAGACCCAGGTGTGTGTTTGGGCGACTCTGACGCTGAATTTGAATGACTTGGAGGCCGGGCAACCGGGCCTGACTTCCCAACTTGGCGGGGCGATGGCGCAAGCTTGGGCTGTCTGCTTGGAAGATGAAGGACATGTCCCTGGGGATCGACTCACTGTAAGAGTAACCGTCCAAACCAGCCATGTCCTGAACTGGGAAAAGGTAACAGAGCAAGCCCGCCGGACTTGGGTTGACCTTCGGGTGGCCACGGAAAACGGCGCTGAGGGCGTCGCGATTCTGCTCCTCAGATGGGAAACCGGTTACGTTGCCAAAGAGCGTGCGGCAATAGTCACAAATAGACCGGTGGCTGGGCTACGAATCCGGTTCCCCCTACTTCCAGCGCAAGGCTAGACTGGAGGTCTCCGGCATCCTCGGTGGCGGTGATGGAAATGTCAGAAGGTGGGTACGGGAGAAGATGGACCGTTTTGGGCCAACCGGTGAAGGGTTGCCCGCCTACGTGGTGGTGGTAGAGTTCAGCGGACCGCTGGCCGAGGCGGTGAGCAATGAGCACCAAGAACAGCCCCCACGACCAGGCAGTGGAGTTGGTGGAAGCCGCAATTCTGGAACGAACGCCCGGCAACGCCGAAAGAACAAGGCAGCTGAACGCCCAAGCTCTGGAACTGGAGTCCATACGGGAACTGGAAGAGAGGGACGACCGGGCTGAGCCAACATGGTCAGTCCTGCACTGCAGTGCCGGGTGGATGGCTTTCAACAGCAACCAATCCCGCCTGGCCGAGAGACTCGCCTGCAAGGCCCTGGTTGGCGACTCCCACCCGGAAATTGCCAAGCAACTGAGGGATCTGTTGGAGCAGGTCCGCTCCCGGATGGCTGGGGAGGGAAGAGCGGCATAGCGAAACCCGGGATACCGACGGCAGTCCAGGACGGTCGTTCCCGTGCCGGCAGGATGCACGTACCGCTCTCCCCAGCCCATCGTCACCTCTAGTTCGCTTACCCCCGCCATAACGTGAAGCGAGTCATACCACCTGCTCCTCCTGGCGTCCGCTCACGGTAGGGTCAGAGGCGGTTGCAACCTCACCATCTCTTCCGGCACTCCGAAGTGCTCGGCCACCTCCCAGGAACAGGTCAACCCCTCTTTAACCGCCTCTCGCCCGTCCATCAAGAGAGCGCGGGCGAAGTCATTGGCCTCCCGTTCCAGCTTCCAGCCCAGCATGGTGTAGCGGTAGACCTGCAACTGGTTGTCCGGATGCATGGTCTTGTGGCCCAGGGCGTGGCCAATGCACCACCGCCGCCACTCTGGCCCCAGCCGCTTGGCGACGTAGATCGTCCCGTCCACCTCTATCTCCTTCTGCACTTTCATGTCCAGACTTTCTACCGGATATCCCATGATGTTGGCCACGGCCTCGGCGTCCACCCGGCCCGTAAGCCCCAGCCTGCGCCGCAGGGCCGCTCCCTTCTGACACGCCCGGGTCATTCGCCGGCCTCGGTCCGCCGCCGCCGTTCCTGGCGGACGAAGTTGATGAAATTCTGGATTGTCTCGATGTCCTCCAGGGGCAGTCCCTCCACGGCGTCGTAGAAGGAGACGCTGGCCTCCCGTAGCAAATCCGCCTCCAGCACGTCCCGGCCCAGCAGCCAGGCGGTGCTCACCTCACAGCGAAAGGCCAGTTCTTCCATATGCTCGCGGGTAGGCTTGACTCGGCCCGCCTCCCATGACCAGACGGTCTGGGAGCTGACCCCCACCTGCCGGGCCAGTTGCGCTTGGGTCAATCCCAGCTTGGTCCGGGCCTCCCGGATGCGGTCACCGATGTTCTTCCACTGATGCTCACTGTCTTCGGGCATCAGGCGCGTCCCTCCCTGCTAAGGCTGTGATCAATTCACGCAATTATAGCACATTAGTTCGGTTTTCTATTGACAGCAAGCATGGCCGTTGCCTAGAATTTACTCTAATCATACTTAGAGTGTGGTTAGATTAATCCAGGACCGGCAATTCCGCAATGACACGCCGACAGCGACCCGTGGTATGGCTCAAGCCCCAGCCCCTCTGGGACCGTCTCGCTCTGATGCACCGCTCCCAGAACTGGCTGGCCGACGAGCTTGGCATCAGCCGCAGCCACCTGTCCCGGCTGGTCAAACGGGAGCGGGCCGCGTCGGGTAGGTTGCGTCGGCGGATGCAGCGGGTCCTGGGAGTGGAGGATTTCCATGTATTGTTCTTCATCGGGCGCCCGGGCGACCAAGAGTAGCCAGTCCCCTGCTTCCCACCGCGGAGGTCCGCAGCTAATAATCGCCGGAAGACCCTTCCTATACGGCTCCGGCGTGTTGCCTGAAGACTTCCCGCTGCGCCTGCGCCGACTCCGGCGGGCCACCCACCTTACCCGGAACGGCTTTGCGGATGCTCTGGGGGTGGACCCCAAGCAGGCGCTGCGCTGGGACGATGGCACTGAACCCTGCGGGGGGGCCATGCTCTCCGTCGTGCGCTTGGCCGGGGTGGTGCCCGGCGGCCTGGACATAATCGTGGAGGACGGCTTCCTGGCGTCCCTGTGGAGGCCGTAGGCCAATGCCCCGTCAGAAGATGCGCCACCAGCGAGGGCGCTACGAGTTCCCCGACGACTTCCCCGAGTGCCTGAGACGCTTCAAAGAGGCCAGTGGGTTGTCCTGGAGTGAGATGGCCCGCCGCCTGGGGACCAGGCCGCTGACGATCCGGCGCTGGCGAGCAGGCGTCCAACCCTCTGCCCACTACCTGCTGGCTCTCCAGGACCTGGCCGGAGAGTTCGGGCTTTCCCACCTGCTGCCCAGGGCCAGGGCGCTGCACCGGCAATCGGAGAATTGAAAGTGCAACGTCCTATACCTTCCCACTGGCCATCGTCGGCTTGGCTACCTTCGATGGTTCATTCGCGAATCACCCCACGAGCTATTCAATCCATCTGTCGGGTGCTTCAAATTCCAGGGGCATATCTGCTCCATAATATCCGGAGAGCAAATTTCTTCCACCCGGGAGAGGCAGTAAATGAATGCTAAGAAAAAGCGGCAGGAACTGCCGCCGGACCTTCGGGTTTTCCTGACAGAAGTTGGTGAGGCAGTGAAGGAATACCTGGAGACGAAACACCGAGAAAGCAGTAAAATGGAAACGTTGACAAAAGGTGGTGAGGATAATGATGAGAGCAGCCGGTTATTTCCGAGTCAGCGATGAGGACCAAGTAGACGGATACTCCCTGGATGCCCAGCGGCGGGCATTCGGGGAGTTTTGCCGCAACAAGGGTTGGGAACCTGTGGCAGAGTATTCCGAGGAAGGGCGTTCTGCCTGGCTTGAGTCAATGGCGAAAAGACCGGCATTTCGCCAAATGTTGGAGGACGCTCAAGCTAGAAAGTTCGATGTTCTCGTGACCCATACACTGGACCGGTTTTCCAGAAACCTTCGAGTCATGTTGGATGCCTTTCACACTTTTTCCCAAAATGATGTTACTTACGTTTCAATTACCCAGGAGATCGATTACTCAAAACCTGAAGGCAAGTTGTTCATGACTATGCTGGGAGCGTTTGCCCAATACTTTTCCGACGCTCTTTCAGGCCACACCAAGAAAGGGATGCGAGAACGAGCGCAGCAAGGAATGTTCAACGGCGAACCTCCTTTCGGATACGCCCGCTGTGATGCCGAATGCCTGGGCCTGAGCGAGGCCCACACCGGATGCCACGTAGAACAGGAAAAGGCCTCCAATATCCTCGCTCTCTTCGAACGCTACGCCAGTGGAACCGAATCCATGGCGTCGTTAGCAGAGTGGCTCAATGAGCAGGGGTACCGCACAAAGGGTAGGCGAAGGGCCGATATATTCAAGGAATTGGTGGAGGTTGATGGCCGACGCTTCACTCATTGGGCCATTAGGGACATTCTCAAGAACCCTTTCTACATAGGCAAGGTTCGCCACAAGGATGAGTTTTTCGAGGGCCGCCACCAAGCCATAGTCAGCCAAGAGCTGTTCGACGAAGTTCAGGGGCAGATGGCTAAGAACCGTTACCGCAAGAGTTCAGCAAGCAATGGCAAGAAGCCGAACCCGCACTTGCTGGCCGGGCTTTTGCGTTGCCATGAGTGCGGCACGGCCCTCTGGTCTCAAAAGCAAGGATCTCAAACCGGAACCTACTACAAATCTCCGGATAAGGGTGTAGCCAGACCCTGTAGACACAAAGGGAAGACCATCTTGGGTCGCGGAATCGACTCCCAAACGGACAAATTGTTTTGCGGCTTCACACTTCGGGAAGATTGGGTGGAATGGATACTCGAAAACCATGAGAAGGAAGCCGACCCTAAAGCGGCAATCAGGCAGCGGCGTTCCATAGAAGAGAAGATCGAGAGGGCCCGCCACCTCTACATCGACGGGGATCTTACCTGGCAAGGATTCACTAAGATCAAAGACGATGCGGAGGCCGCGCTGGTCAGCTTATACATACCGGAGTACGACGATGCGGTGGAAGCAGGCAATCTCCTTAACGACTTCGGAGCCGTGTGGGAATCGGCTTCTGTAGGAAGAAAAAACCGGCTACTCAGGTCGATGCTCCAAGCCGTCTACGTGGACTTGGACAAAAGAGAGGTTGTCGGTCTGTTGCCGAAGAAAGCCTTCATGGCGCCCATCTTGGCTATGTCGAACAGACGCGACGTAGCTGTGATTGACGCCAAAAGGGAGTGTTTTAGAAGGAATGGTGGAGACGGGGGAGAGTCGAACTCCCCGTCCAAAAGGCCCCTTGGCTAGATGTACTACAAGCTTGTCCGGCGCTTTAGTTCTCGCCTGTTGGAGCTTCCGCCGGCGTAATATCCGTCAGGCCAGCCGATAAATCTTGAGCAGCCCCCATCGGCCTCAGGGCAACCGCATCCCGGTCTGATGGCGCCCGTAGCCCCGCATCCGGGAGTAGCAGGGTACGGACGTAGCCGCGCTTAGGCGGCTAGAGCGAATTCACGTTCGCCAGTTATTTGTGTGCCACCTGATTAACGAGGGCGGTGGCGCCTCGGCTTGCAATCTGCCCCAGGACGCTCCTGTCGAACCCGCGCGTCCCCACTGGACTTACCATTATACCACTCCCAGGTTCCCGCAAGAATAGCCGCCATTGGCCGTCTTGGCCGTCCTGGCGAGACTATCGCACCATTTGGGACCAAATGCGCCAAGTCTGGCAGCAAGGAGTGATTTCACCCTGACCCTGTCGAGGCGTCTAAACTCCCTGCTGGCTGCCGTGTTTTGGGCCCCGTCGCCTGGCTGGCAGGAAAGGTATTGGATGCTTCGCCTCCGCTCAGCATGAAGTTCCTTGAATATCATTGCCCTGGCCGTCCAAGGGCGATCAACAAATCCCGGGATCGGTCTCCAAAGTATCCCGGCCCCGGCCCCAACCCTTCGGAAACAAGCTACAATGTCCCCATAAAGCGCACAAGGCATAAGGCCGATGCCGTCCATAACCATCGCCTTACAGTTAGGACGCCGCCCAACCGGCGTTAATTCAGGAGGGGAACTATGAAGCGCAGCGCAACCCGCATCCTTACCACCCACACGGGCAGCCTTCCCCGCTCCCCCGAACTACAGGATATGCTTCGGCAGCGCGAGGAGCAGCGCGACTTTGACGAATCCGTCTTCCACGCCAGCGTAAGCGAAGCCGTGGCCGCCACCGTCGCCCGCCAGCAGGCCGCCGGCATTGACGTGGTGAATGACGGTGAGCAGGGCCGGTCCCAGTACGCCACCTACGTCAAGGAACGGCTTACCGGCTTCGAAGGGGAACGCCTGGTCCGTTCGCGGCCCAGGCTGGACGACGCCGACTTTCCCGATTTCGCCGCCACCCAGGTCCACATGTCTTCGCGCAACATGCCCCAGCCGGCCTGCACCGGCCCCATTGCCTGGAAGGACTGGCCCGCCGTGGAGCGGGATATTGCCAGTCTCCGGCAGGCCGCAGCCGGCCAGCAGGTGGAAGAGGTATTCATGACGGCGGCGTCCCCGGGCGTCATCGCCAACTTCCTGCCCAACGAGTACTACGCCACCGAGGAGGAGTACCTGTATGCCCTGGCCGAGGTGATGAAGGACGAGTACAACGCCATCGCCCGGGCCGGCCTGGTCCTACAGGTGGATTGCCCGGACCTGGCCATGACCCGAGTCTCCCAGTTTTCCCACCTGTCGGTGGATGAGTTCAGGAAGATCGTGGAGCTTCACGTCGAGGTCATCAACTACGCCCTGAAGGACATTGACCCGGAGCAAATGCGGCTGCACGTCTGCTGGGGCAATACCGAAGGGCCCCATCATCACGACGTGCCCCTGCGGGACATAGTGCAGTTGATTCTGCAGGCCCGTCCATTGGGCCTGTCCGTGGAGGGCGCCAACCCCCGCCACGGCCACGAATGGAAAGTATGGGGGGAAGTGCGGCTGCCCGAGGGCAAGGTGTTGATTCCGGGAGTGCTGGACACCACCACGAATTTCATCGAGCACCCGGAACTGATTGCCCAGCGCATACTCAACTATGCCAGGATAGTGGGCCGCGAGAACGTGATGGCGGGGAGCGACTGCGGCTTTGGCACATCGGCCTGGGGCCGCAAGGTGGAGACCAACATAGCCTGGGCCAAGCTGGCAGCCATGGTGGAAGGCGCGCGGCTGGCATCGGGGGAACTGTGGGACTAGGCCCATTTCCTCTTTAAGTTGACCTTTACTGTCAGGGGTATTCGCCGCATACCCCGGTGTGTATAATGCGTGTTTTCATCACCACTATATTGTGATATATTTAACAAATCGCCGGGCCTGGGCCCGGTAATTGAATTGTCAATACTTTTTTCGGCATATTTTGCGAAAATTTCCGGCTCCAAACCCTTGGCCGACACCTTTGTGACCCTGGAGCGGGGGTTGTGTCAATGAATTCTTTACGGGAACTGGCCCAGAACGGCCTGTACTCTCCCCACCACGAACACGACAGCTGCGGCGTGGGCGTGGTCGCCAACATCAAGGGCGGCCAGTCCCACGAGATCATCACCGAGTCCCTGCAGGTGCTGGTGAATCTTGGCCACCGCGGCGCCTGCGGTTGCGACCCGGAAACAGGGGACGGAGCTGGTATCCTGATGCAGATGCCGGACGCCTTTTTCCGCAAGGTGTGCCCCGCCCTGGGCATTGACCTGCCGGACCTGGGTTCCTACGGCGTGGGAATGACCTTCCTGCCGCCCAGCCCCGGCGCCCGGTCCGCCTGTGAAGACCTTATTGATCGCTCCATTTCCGCCGAGGGGCTGGCCCTGCTGGGCTGGCGCGACGTGCCCGTGGACCCGGACAAGCTGGGCCGCGATGCCCGCGCCGTGCAGCCCGTCATCCGCCAGTTTTTCGTTGCCTCCGGTCCGGAGCAGCTTGACCCCGCCCAGCTGCAACGCAAGCTCTACACCCTGCGCAAGGTCATCGAGAACGGCCTGTCCGACACGGGCATCAGCGAGGACGACGCCGACTACTTTTATATTTGCAGCCTGACCAACAGCACCCTGGTGTACAAGGGCCTGCTGATGGCCCACCAGGTGGCCGGTTTCTACCTGGACCTGAACGACGAATCACTGATCAGCGCCTTTGCCCTGGTGCACTCCCGCTTCAGTACCAACACCCTGGGCCACTGGAAGCTGGCCCACCCCTACCGCTACCTGGCCCACAACGGCGAGATCAACACCCTGCGGGGGAACAGCAACTGGATGCACGCCCGGGAGGCCCAGTTCGAATCGCCCCTGTTCGGCGACGACATCAAGAAGATTCCGCCCATTATGACTCCCGGGGCCAGCGATACCGCCGGTTTCGACAATGCCCTGGAACTGCTGCAGATGACGGGCCGCAGCCTGGACCATTCCATGCTGATGATGATTCCCGAGGCTTGGGAACAGCACGAGACCATGTCCCAGGAGAAGAAGGACTTCTACGAGTTTCACTCCTGCCTGATGGAGCCGTGGGACGGGCCCGCCATGATCGTGGCCGCCAACGGCAAGGACATCTGCGCCGTGCTGGACCGCAACGGTCTGCACCCCTTCCGCTACACCGTTACCAAGGACGACAAGCTGGTCATGGCGTCGGAGACTGGCGTGCTGGACATTCCCGCCGAGAACATCCTGCAGCGGGGCCGCCTGCAGCCAGGCCGCATGTTCCTGGTCAGCCTGGAACAGGGCCGCATCATACGGGACGAGGAACTGAAGCAGACCCTTTCCCGCCGCCAGCCCTACGGCCAGTGGCTCAAGGAAAACAAGGTCTCCCTGGATGAATTGCCCGAGCCTGCTACCCCTGAGGTATTCAAGGGCCAGGACCTGGTGCGCCAGCAGCGGGCCTTCGGGTACACCATTGAAGAACTGCGGATGCTCACCACCCCCATGGCCACCTCCGCCTACGAGGCGGTGGGTTCCATGGGCAACGACGCCCCCCTGGCGGTGCTGTCGGAAAAGAACCAGCTGCTGTTCAACTATTTCAAGCAGTTGTTCGCCCAGGTAACTAACCCGCCCCTGGACGCCATTCGCGAGGAACTGGTTACGTCGGTGGAAGGCTTTATCGGAAGTGAGCGCAACCTTTTCGAGGAGACGCCGCTGCATTGCCGCCAGGTTAAGATCAAGTCTCCCATCATCACCGACGAGGAACTGGCCAAGATACAGGGTCTGGACCTGGGGGATATACGGTCAATAACCCTGTCCACCCTGTTCAATTCCCAGGGCGAAGGCGCGCTGAGGGAGGCGCTGGACCGCCTTTGCGGCGAGGCTTCCGATGCCATCAGCGACGGCTACAGCATCATCGTCCTGTCGGACCGGGGCGTAACCGGCGATTTGGCGCCCATTCCCAGCCTGCTGGCCACCGCCGCCGTCCACCACCACCTGATCCGGGAGGGCACCCGCACCCGGGTGGGGCTGGTTGTGGAATCGGGCGAACCCCGGGAGGTGCACCACTTCTGCCTGCTGCTGGGCTATGGAGCCAGCGCCGTCAACCCCTACCTGGCCCTGGCCACGGTGCAGGACCTGGCCGACCGGGGCGAACTGAACGGCACCAAGCCCGACTATGCCGTCAAGAACTTCATCAAGGCCAACGAGAAGGGCCTGCTCAAGGTAATGTCCAAGATGGGCATTTCCACCGTGCAGAGCTACCAGGGCGCGCAGATTTTCGAGGCCGTGGGCCTGAACCAGGACTTCATAGACCGGTACTTCACCTGGACCCCGTCCCGGGTGGAGGGCATCGGCCTGGACGTGGTGGAAGAAGAGCAGCTGCAGCGGCACCGCTTTGCCTTCCCGCCTCACGAGGTGGACGCTACCCTGGACCTGGATCCGGGTGGTACATACCAGTGGCGTCGTCACGGCGAGGTCCACCAGTGGAACCCCGACACCATCGCCAAGCTCCAGTATGCCACCCGGGCCAATAGCTGGAAGTCGTACCAAGAGTTCAGCCAGGCGGTCAACGACCAGAGCCGGCAGCTTGCCACCCTGCGCGGCCTGCTGGACTTCAGGTCTGACCGCGATCCGGTGCCGCTGGACGAGGTGGAACCGGCGAAAGAGATAGTAAAGCGGTTTGCCACCGGCGCCGCCTCCTTCGGTTCAATCAGCAAGGAAGCCCACGAGACCATGGCCATTGCCATGAACCGCATTGGCGCCCGCAGCAACACCGGCGAGGGCGGCGAGGACTTCCACCGCTATACCCCGGACGAAAACGGGGATTCGCGGAACAGCGCCATCAAGCAGGTTGCGTCGGGCCGGTTCGGCGTTACCCCCAATTACCTGGTCAACGCCACAGACCTGCAGATCAAGATGGCCCAGGGCTCGAAGCCCGGCGAGGGCGGCCAGCTTCCCGGCCACAAAGTGGACGACATTATCGGCTGGGTACGGCACACCACCCCCGGGGTAGAGCTTATTTCGCCGCCGCCCCACCACGATATTTACTCCATCGAAGACCTGGCCCAGCTGATTCACGACCTGAAGAACATCAACCCGGAGTCCCGCATCCACGTCAAGCTGGTGGCCGAGGTAGGCGTCGGCACCATTGCGGCCGGCGTTTCCAAGGGCCACGGCGACGTGGTGCTGATCAGCGGCCACGACGGCGGAACCGGGGCATCCCCCGAGTCTTCCATCAAACACGCCGGTCTGCCCTGGGAACTGGGTCTGGCCGAGACGCAGCAGGTCCTGGTGGCCAACGACCTGCGGAGCCGAATCGTGGTGCAGACCGACGGCCAGCTAAAGACCGGTCGGGATGCCGCCATTGCCTTCCTGCTGGGTGCAGACGAAATCGGCTTTGCCACCGCGCCCCTGATCGTCAGCGGCTGCATTATGCTGCGCAAGTGCCACCTGAACACCTGCTCCGTGGGCATTGCCACCCAGGACCCGGAACTGCGGGCGCGCTTCGCTGGCAAGCCCGAGTACGTCATCAACTACTTCTTCTTCGTGGCGGAGGAGCTGCGGGAGATCATGGCCGAGCTTGGCTTCCGCACCGTGCAGGAAATGATCGGCCGCGTGGAAATGCTGGAAGCCAACACCGACGTCGAGCAGTGGAAGGCCCGGGATCTGGACTTCGACAAGCTGTTGTACCGGCACCCCCGCTGCGACGAGGTTACCATCTACCAGACCGATGATCAGGACCACGGATTGGAACTGGCCCTGGACCACCAGTTGATCGCCCAGGCCGCGCCGGCCATTGAAGGCGGCCAGCCGGTGGAAATTAACCTGCCAATCCGCAACTCCAACCGCACCGTTGGCGCTATGCTCAGCGGCAAGGTAGCCAAGAAGTACGGTGAGGACGGCCTGCCCCCGGGAACTATCCGGATCAACCTGGCGGGTTCCGCCGGCCAGAGCTTCGGCGCCTTCCTGGCCAAGGGCGTGGACATCCGCCTGGCAGGCGACACCAACGACTACATGGGCAAGGGGATGAACGGCGGCAGGATTGTGGTGGTGCCGCCGGCCGGTTCCGACTTCGTACCCGAAGAGAACATCATAATCGGCAACGTGGCCCTGTACGGCGCCACCGGCGGCCAGGCTTTCATACGCGGCTTGGGCGGCGAGCGCTTCTGTGTCCGCAACAGCGGCGTTCAGGCGGTCATAGAGGGCATCGGCGACCACGGCTGCGAGTATATGACCGGCGGCGTGGCCGTAATCCTGGGTCCCACGGGCCGCAACTTCGCCGCTGGCATGAGCGGTGGCATAGCCTTCGTGTACGACCCTAACGACGACTTCGCCATACGGTTCAACGATGGCCTGGCCGACCTGGAAAACCTGGCCGACCCCGAAGACATTGCGCTGCTTCGCCAGTTGATTGAAGACCACCTGGAGTACACGGGCAGTACCCCGGCGGCGAAGATTCTGGCCGACTGGGACGGTTCCATCGCCCGGTTCAGGAAGGTAATGCCCCGCGACTACCGGCGGGTGCTGGAAGAGCGCAAGCAGGCCGCCGAACTGGCCGCGGCCAGCGCCGACTAACGCACTTGGGCTGCGGGCAATCCGCCCTTCGCTGGGACCCGCCAGCATGTGTTGATTATGACCACTTCAACTGCCATAACTGCTGAAGAGCTGTTGCATTTGCCGGACAACGGTATGCGGCGTGAACTGGTGCGGGGAGAAGTGCGCGAAATGGCTCCAGCGGGTGACGAACACGGCGAACTTGCGATGACTATAGGGTCCGAGCTCAGGCAACATGTCAAGACCAATCGACTCGGCAGAGTGTACGCCGCAGAGACGGGCTTCATTATTTCCCGCAACCCGGATACAGTGAGGGCCCCTGATGCCGCATTTGTTCGACAGGAAGTAATAGATGCCACGGGGCGATTGAGGGGTTTCAGGTCAGGAGCGCCAGACCTGGCCATAGAAGTTATATCACCGGGGGACTCCTACACGGAAGTCCAGGAGAAGGTGGTTGAATGGCTGGAGGCGGGTTGCCGGATGGTCGTAACCATAGACCCCAGACGGTGCATCGTTACGGTGTACCGTTCCAGACATGACATTGAAATTTTGACTGAAGAAGATACGCTTTCCGGTGGTGATGTGGTCGAGGGGTGGGCACTGCCCCTGTCTGATTTGTTTGCCTGATTCGATTGAATTACTCCCACAAAGGGAAGCAAGTGCCGGAAAGCGGTCGCACATTAGAAAGCTGGAAGTAGCTCAATATGGGTAAACCTACCGGATTTATGGAATTCGGACGCCGGCCTCCCACCCGCCGTCCCGTCGCCGAACGCAAGGGCGATTACCAGGAACTTTACCTGGACTGGCCAGAGCCAGACGCCAGGGAACAGGGTTCCAGGTGCATGGACTGCGCCGTCCCCTTCTGCCACATGGGCTGCCCCCTGGGCAACGTCATTCCCGAGTTCAACCACCACGTCTACATGGGCGACTGGCAGAAGGCCCTGGAAGTGCTGCTCAGCACCAACAATTTCCCCGAATTTACCGGCCGCATCTGCCCCGCGCCCTGCGAGGCGTCCTGCGTCCTGAGCATCAACACCGACCCGGTGACCATCGAATACATCGAGAAGGAAATCTCCGACCGGGGCTACAAGGAAGGGTGGATAAAGCCCCAGCGGCCCGACCACCGCACCGGCAAGAGGGTGGCCGTGGTGGGTTCCGGCCCCGCCGGCCTGGCCGCCGCCCAGCAGCTTAACCGCGCCGGCCATTCGGTCACCGTCATGGAACGAGCCGACTACATCGGCGGCCTGCTGATGCTGGGCATCCCCGACTTCAAGCTGGACAAGGACGTGGTGCTCCGCCGGATACAGCTTATGGCCGACGATGGTGTGGAGTTCCGCACCGGCGTCAACGTGGGCGTGAATTACGCGGTCAAGGACCTGCTGGAGGAGTATGACGCCGTCTGCCTGACCGGCGGCTCCACCCAGGCCCGTGACCTGCCCGTCCCCGGCCGGGAACTGGAC
>JAJEDS010000072.1 GCA_022821365.1 Dehalococcoidia bacterium
GTTCAGGTACTTGCCCTTCAATCGGTCCATGGGCAGGTGGTTGATCAGGTTGGTGATGAAAGTGCCCGTCCCCGTGGCCGGGTCCAGGATCTGCACGTTGTCGTCGGCCAGGGTCTTGCCGAAGTGCTTCAGCAACAGCCAGTCCGCGCCCCGAATGATGAAGTCCACCACCTCGTTGGGGGTATAGACCACACCCAAACGGTCGGCGGCGGCGGGATTGTACACCTGGTAGAAGTCCTCGTAGATGGCCTTGAGGAACTGCTGCTTCTCGGCGTAGTCGGCGATTTCGTCGGCGGCCCGCCCGATGGCGCCATAGTAGGCCCGCAGCCGGTCGATGGCCTCCCGACGCACGTTGCCGGTGAAGAACGTCCCTTCCAGCTCATCAAGCTGGCTGGCAACGTTGTTCTCCCGGTGGAACTGGTCCTCGTCAAAGACGCGGTGGAAGATGTCCTTGGTCAGGATGTGCTGGAGCAGCATCTCCCGCACGTCGGCCTCGGATACGTCAGGGCCGATGCTCCGGCGGCACAGGGCCAGAAACTCCCAAGCTCTTGCTCGGTAGTCGTCGTTGCCCTCTTCCGCTGCCGCCACCGACTGCCGCAGGTTGTCCAACACCGCCGGCAGGTCGGTCTTGAACTGGGTCTGGGCCTGGCGGAACTCCTCGATGCTGGGCAGTTCGTAGTCCAGGAACCGGCGTATCAACCGGTGCAGTTCCCCGGGGCGGTTCATGTCCACCCGGAGCGCTACGTCGCCGTTCTGCACCAGCACCGCCGTCTCCGAGTCCTCGAAGACGATGTTGTCCTTGGGGTAGCCCCGGTTGAACTTGGCCTGAATCTCCGCGTCCAGGTCGTCGTGGCTGTCCTTGGCCTCCCAGTAGCCCCGGGCCATGCGCAGGGTGTCCTTGACCGTGCCGTCGGGTATCACGTTGCCCGCCGTCTTCAACTCGGGAATGAGCGCCAGCCGCTCCCGGTGCTCCTGGCAGTAGGCGTCCAGGCAGTTCTGGAAGGCCGGCCGGATGTTCAGCTCGTTGTCCGAACCGCCGAACTCGACCAGTTCCCGCCGTTTGGTGTAGTAGGCTTCTATGTGGGGGTAGTCGGGCATCACGTGAGTACCATAACCAACCGCCGCTGCCGGCGCAACAGGGAGCGACTGGCCGAGGATCGTTCCGGACGCAATGCGCCGCTCTTCTGGCGGCGCCCTCTACATGCGACGCCCTTGTCGTTCATGTCGCAGCAGGCGAAACGTCGGACGATTGCACTCGGTTGAAAAATTCCCTGGCTAATTTAGCCTGGGCTCTCGGGGTTACCGAAATGCAATTCCTGACTGGTCAGAGGGAAAAGCAGGCGTTTCCTATCGAACACCCCGGCAATTGACACCTCACGGAATCCGGTCGGATCCCCGAAATCGGCCCCGGAATGCACTTTTGCGCCCTCGGACAAAGGAATGGGGAGATAATGCCGTGTCAGCCGGCATGGCGTGTATTCTTCCGAAGCATCCGGCGGCACAGGCTGTCTCCCTCCCAGGTACCCAGATCCCGCAGCGCCACGGGCGGACTTTCTCCGTCCCACAGGAGAGGCCAGGGCCGGCCCACTATCCTCCTATCGGACAGAGCCTCTCTATTGGGAATCAGGATGGGCAGCCGGGTGTGGCACGACATGCCACGTTGAGACGCCGCTAAGCACTCCTGTATGCCGGCGCAGCACGGGCCCTATCAACATCCCAAAAGATGGCGTCATCTGCGGCCGAGTCCGGCCCGCCGGATTGACCACGAGCGGGACCCAGCCTAATAGAGCCGTTCGCGGTTCGCCGCCTCTTCCGACTCGTCGATCTCCCGGGCGTCGGCGCCGGCTATCTGGTCCGCCAACACCTGCCCGTAGGTGGGGTAGGCTGACCGGTCGATTTGCGACGCCGGGTCCCAGGCGCGGGAGCGCAGCAGGGCCCGTCCGCAGTGCAGGAACGCCTCCTCCACCGTGACCCGCAGCCCCGACGCCGGAGCCCGGGTACGCTCCTTCATTCCATCCAGCAACGCCTGCTCGGTTACGATCTCCGCCCGGCCCTTCACCCGCAGCGTTTCGTTCATCCCGGGCACGAAGAAGAGCAGTCCCACCCTGGGGTTCTCCAGGATGTTCTGCAACGAATCCACCTGGTTGTTGCCCGGACGGTCGGGAAGCAGCAACGTCCTCTCGTCCAGCGCCTGCACGAATCCGGGCGGGTCGCCCCGGGGTGATGCGTCGGGCTGCCCGTCGGCATTGACGGTACTCAGCACGCAGAGGGGTGAGAGGGCGATGAAGTTGCGGCAATGGACGTCGAGATGGTCCAATACCTTCTGGGCCGCCCGGGGCGCGGGCGGGCGGTAAACGGTTCTCAGTTCCGATATGTTGTTGACGGCCATAATCAGAACCTCCCCATCAACTCAAGGTTGTTTTGATAGTGGTACTTTGACGTATCGGTAGCAAGCGAACCCTGTTCCCCTAGTCCGCAATGACAGCCGGACAGGCTGGGCGTCGCCAGATCCCTACCGGGCGGGGCCGACGCGCAGGATCTTGTCGCCCTGGGACGGACACGTGCCCCGGTTGTCGCAGTTGCTGGTCATCACGTAGAGCCGGCCCTCGGCATCGGCTACGATGGTGCGCAGGCGTCCGTACTCGTTGTGCAGGTAGATCTCGTGGGCCAGGACGTTATACGGGTCGTCTTCGTCGAACACCACCCGGTGCAGGTGTCGGCCGGTGTCCCGGTCATCCAAGCCCACCGTGGTGATCAGGAAGCTGCCGGTCCATTCCGGGATCAGGTCGCTCCGGTAGAAGATTGCGCCGGTGGGCGGCACCGGCTCCTGCCACGACAGGGCCGGGCTGACCAGTCCTTCCCGCCTGTCGCAGCCCCAGACCAGGGGCCAGCCCAGGTTGTCGCCGGCGGTCACCACGTTGATCTCATCGTATCCCCGCAGGTCCTGCCGCCCCAGCTCAATGCCTGAGGGACCGTGCTCCACCATCACGATGTGCCGGTCATCGAACCAGTCATAGCCCTGGCTGTTGCGGATGCCGCTGGCGAAGATGTAACTGTTCGGGTCCGGGTTGTCGGCGGGTACGGCGCCCTCCAGGTCCATTCTCAGCAGCTTGCCCGCCAGCGTGCCGGGGTCCTGGGCGTCGTGGGGTTCATAGGCGCCGACGCCCACGTAGAGCATCCCGTCCGGCCCCAGCCGCATCCGGCCGCCCTGGTGGTGCAGTCCCGCCGGCAGGTTGTCCAGGATCACCCGGTCCAGGGATGCCGAGCGGCCGGCGGTGGAGAGGGCGTAACGCTCCATGCGGCCGACCTGCGCGCCGTCCTGGTTGTCAATGTTGTAGAAGAGGTAGAACAGGCGGTTGGCGGCGAATTGGGGATGCAGCAGCACCCCCAGCAGCCCGCCCTCGGAACCCAGCAGGTCCAGGCCGTACAGCGGGGGCGGCATGGACACGCCGAACTCCAGCACCGGCTCGGGGACTACTTCGCCGCCCCGGACCAGGCGCAGGCGGCCGGGGCGCTCGGTTACCAGCAGATCGCCGTTGGGAAGGACCGCCAGTCCCCAGGGAATCTCCAGGCCCTCGGCAATCACCTCCACGCGCAGTTCGACCTGGCCGGGCGGGCCGGCCTCACCCCGCACCAGTTGGCACTCGGCGCGCTCGGCCTTGGCGGGTTCAGCGGCCGTGGGTTCCGCCGGCGCCTGCGTCGGCGTGGTGCCGGTGGCGGCGGCCGCCTGCGGCTCCGGGGTGGACGCCGGTCCGGTGGCCGTGGCCGTCGCTGCCGGGGGAGTCATGGAAGCGTCCCCGGCTTCGGATCGGTCAGCGGCCGGCGTGGCTGACCGCTCTGCGGTGGCTTCGGGGGTTACGGGCTCGGTGGCCGTGGGTTCCGGGCTGGCGCCGCTGCAGGCCAGCGTCAGAAAGGCAACGACGGCAAGGGCCAACGACGGGATACGGAGGGCAGCCATTCTCACTCCTCGCTTTCTATTCCTCTAAGCCCCAATCCACCGAAAGGATGAGTGTGGCGGCGCGCTGAGGGGATGAGAAAGTGCTCCCGGCTTCGGGGATAATGGTTTTTGAAACAGAAAACCACCCTGAAACAAGGAGCACCCATCGGATGCTACCACGCGAG
>JAJEDS010000129.1 GCA_022821365.1 Dehalococcoidia bacterium
GGGGCCAGGATTCCACCGTCAAAGTCCTTGTGGGGACTTATGCGCTTCATGGCCTCGGCGGTGGGGGTCTCGATGTTGACGGACAGGCGGGTGCCCAGGCGGTGGGCCGCCTCCACGTACTGGTATTCGGCCCCCGGCATGACCTTGAGGTGGACATAGCCCCGGAAGTTGTGCTTGCGGCGAAGGACTTCCACCACCTGCACCATGCGCTCGGTGGTCTTGGAACCGCTGCCAGCTATGCCCGAACTGAGAAAGAGGCCCGCAACGGTGTGGCGGCGGTGCAGCTCCATGAATGCCGATGCCAGTTCGTCCACCTTGAAGGCGTACCGCTTGCGGGGAACGTAGACGCTGTTGGGGCAATAGGCGCAGTCCATCATGCAGAAATCGGTGAACATCACCCGCATCAGGTTGATGAACTTGCCGTTGGGCATGGCGGCCCGGTACACCCCGGCCAGCGGGCGCTTCTCCGGGGCGGAGTAGGGGCCGGTTACGCCCTTGCCGGTCCACTTGCCCTGGCCGCCGGAGCCGTTATGGGAAGGAGCCAGCAGGTCGTCGCCGGCCATGCCGCCGAGGATCCCGATTTTTTCGTACACATCGGGGGTGCGTTTGATGAGCATTACGTCAACCTCCCATAGCAGGCGTTAAGAACATTAGTTCTTACCAGGTTGACAGCGTGTTATCCAGAGTGTCAAGGGGTCGATTGAGGTTTTTCCGAAGTAAAGGGGGCGTAGTCAAAACGGGACAGTTGAGAGGAAGGTCAATACCTTGATTGTGGTCTTTTACCTTCGCTTGAATGCCTGGCCAGGCACTTCAGGGTAGTCCTTCCATGTAGCTGAAATAAGCCTGCATCGATACCCACAGGCTGTGCAAAACCATGCCCATGTCAAATATAAGCGCGACCAGCAGGAAACACGCGCCCAGTCGAGCCAGCCGCCGCTCTTTCGAGTCCGACCGCCAGCCGCTGAAGGGCAACAAATCGAAATAGCGAGCCACGAGCACGGCGCCCGCCAACATCAGCGGTCTGGCAAGGATGTTCAAGGAGATCAAGAAGAAAAATCCCAAGTTCAAGGCGGACTGTTCAGTATCTCCGGAGGAAAAGGCCTTCTGTCCGCCGAGGACAATGACCGCTGCCAGGATTACGGCAGACCCGAACCACAGGAGGATAGGCTTGTTCATTTGGGCACCCCGCAAAAAAGTTCAGCCTATTCCTTCTACTTAGCCCCCATACACCATCACCGCGTCGGCCAGGCAGACCAGGTCGCCCCGCTGGTTGATGCCTTTGACCCGGCATTCCACCAAACCACGGCTATCTTCCTCTCGCTTGCCGGTGATTTCACCGCCAAAGGTTACCGTGTCGCCGGAGCGGAAGGGGGTGATGGCGCGCATGAGCAGACTGCCTCCGTTGTAAAAAGCGCTGAGGGGGAAGGACAGTTCCAGCATCTGGTCCACGTAGGACATGGTGGCGGGACCGGCGTTCACCGTGCCGCCAAAGATGTTCTGGCGGGCAAACTCCTCGTCGTTGTGGATGTTGCTCTCGCTGGGCTTTCCGGCCAGGCGGAAGTCGCTCTTGCGGTTGATGATGGCCTGGCTTTCGGTGATGGCGAGTTCGGCCAGGGTGTCGCCAACCTGGACCGAATCAAAGCTGAGCAACCGGGAAGGAACGCGCCCGGCAGAGGCTTCTGCGGAAGGCATGGGCTGAGCGTCGCCCGTATCCCGGGGGACTTCCCGCTGGCCCTGGGCGTACTCGAAGATGCAGGTGTAATCGTACTGGCCCACCGCTTCGCCGCGCTGGTTTTCAGCCTCAATGCGGAAGGTAACGAACTTGCTGCCCCGCCGCTCGTACTTCTCCAGCACCCGACCCACGCCGGTGATGGTGTCGCCAACGAAGGCGGGCCGATACCAGCGGGCCTCGCACTTGGCGAAAGGGGTCTGGCGCCGGGCGGTTTTGGACTGTTCCAGGGCCACAAAGCCGTTGTTCTCCGCAATCTCGGGCCGCAGCAAGGGTGCGTAGGAGACTGCCATGGTGGGCATGGGCACCGGGGCGCCGTCGTACTCGTCGCTGCCGTTGCCCAGACGGTAGCGGGGGTCCGGGTTCTGGGCGATGTCGGCGTACTCGGCTATCTGTTCGGCGGTGATGGGGACCACCGTGGGCCTGGCGGCCTGGCCGGGTTCCACGGCGTCGTAGTCCCACAGGCGTTCAGTAATCTCGACCATGTGTTTCCTCTTCATCCACGAATAGACACGAAGGTCTACTGATGACGCATCAATTGGCAGGGCCGTTATGCGGCTGGCTGGACCAGTTCGATAAGGACGTCATCGGGGCCCTCGATGTAGGCCAGCTTGGTTCCGCCCACCACCTCGGTGAGGGGAAGTACGATGCGAATTCCGTCGGCCTCGAACTTGGCCAGTTCGGCCTCCAGGTCGTCTACGTGGAACCCGAAGTGTTCCAGGCCCAGGCGATTGAGTTCGGCAACGGCGGGTTCGTCGGATGAGCCCACGGGCTTGGAAGAGACGTTGAGGCGGGTGGGGCCTCCCACTTCCATACCGATGGTGATGGTGCCGGGCATGACCTCGCGTTCGGATACCTTCCTGGCCTCGAAGTACTTTTCGTACCAGGCAGCGCTGGCATGGGGGTCGGCGGCGCGGATGTGGACGTGGTTGATGGCGTATGGCATCTTGGATTCTCCTTTGGAATTTCCAGATTTGGGAGGTTAGCCCTTGCTCCGTCCCCTCTGCATGGGGGAGAGGGTAGCAAAGGTATTTTCCTGGCCTGGCGTGGGACTAGCCGATGTCCTCAAAGGCGGGAGTGGGCATACCTGTTTCCCAGGTGGGGTCGCGGAGTTCCAGGCGGTTGCCGCTGGGGTCGAAGAAGTAAAGCTCACGGCCGGTAAAGAAGCCCCGCTCGCGGTAAGTTAGCTCATCTACAGGGATGTTGCGCTCCTTGAACAGGCGACAAGCTTCCTCGAAGGTCTCCGGGGTCACGGTGAAGGAGTGGTGGACTTTGCGGTCCCGCTGGGACGCCTGCTGGACAGGCTCGTCAAGCTCGCAGAGCAGGATGTTGTGGTCGCCCACGTTGACGCAGGACATCCGCGAGTTGCCCAGGCGTCCCCTGGCTTCCAGTCCCAGAAATTCGCTGTAAAAGGCCTCCGCCTCATCAAGGTTGTTTACCGGAATAGACCAGTGGGTAACGCCTTCGATCTTTAGCAGTCCCATAGCTCACCTCCAATTAGTCGTTCCCTCGCGTTGCACAGTAGATTGTTACAACCAGGTCACCTATAGTTGTGGCCCTTTGGCAAGATTATGGCACATTCCGGGCCGGGGTGGTATAGGCGTACCGGAAGAGCCAGAGTCGACAAAGAGCGCCCAAAGCGGGCCGGCAATCAAACTGTAACTACAACCCACTTGGCGGGTCCGTAAATTATAGATACAATATGGCGACAGAGTACGAATGGGACGAAGGGAAGGATGCGGCCAACATTGCGGTGGGCCGTCTGGGGTTCGCTGTAATAGAGGACTTTGAGTGGGACACGGCTATCATAACTGCTAGTGACCGACAAGGCGAAAATCGGTGGGCGGCGCCAGGGTTGATAGGTAACACTTTGTATCATGTCGTCTACGCCATTCGGGGTGAAAGGAAGCGTATCATCAGCTTGCGCATGGCAAGCAGGGCCGAAAGGAGCCTCTATGTTCGAACGCGTGCGTGAAATATACATTCCAACTGATGAAGAGGAAGCGGAAATTCAGCGACAAATCAAAGAAGACCCGGATGCTCCGGAGTGGACGGAGGAGGATTGGGCACGGGCGCGGCCGGCTATAGAAGTGCATCCGGAGTTGGTTGAATGGTCCCTTCGCAGGCGGGGCAAGCAGAAGGCTCCCACCAAGGAGCTCATTTCAATAAGGCTTGACCCTGACATCACGGCTTACTTCAGGGCCGGTGGGCCGGGCTGGCAGACCCGGCTCAATGACACCCTGAGGCAGGCGATATTCGGTTCCTGACGGTTTCCTTCCGGCAAGTTACGACCACTCTCCCTTCCGCAGGCAGGTTCAGGATGAGTGCGGCAGCCGCCCCCATCCTGACGTTCCCCATTCAAGGGCGGAAGGAATCTGCTATGGATTTACGCTCCCCTACATGCCCGGCGAGGCGTGGTGAGCGATCATCTTCCAGCCTGTCGGAGTCCTCACAAAGATGTTGGTGGCAAGGACTCCGAAGTTGTCGGCGCGGCCCTGCAGGACGCTGGTTATGCCCTCAACGCAGGTAACCCAGCCGCAGTCGCCCTCCACCACCACGTTGACGTAGCGGATGTTGAAGTGCATCAGGGTGGTGTTGTCAAAGATGCGCCGCCAGCTTTCCCTTATGGTTTCCCAGCCCACCAGGGGCTGCCAGCCAGGGTGGATGCACAAGGCATTCTCCGAATCCACGCAGACGTCGTCCAGAGCCGCCACGTCCAGGGCCCCGAAGGCGTCGTAGAACCGCTGGTTGGCCTGCTTCACTGCTTCAATGTCTTCCGCCAGCATAACGCCTCCGTGTTCATTGATGGATAATACGCCAGAGTTCGATTACAAGAATGCAAAGAGGGCGCCCACAAGGGGCGCCCCTACGTGACTTGCCATATCCCCAGGGGCAACCGCGTGGCTGCCCGTCCTTCTAGTGCATGGGGGAGAAGGAGGCGGGAATTACGATTTTGTTTTCCTGCTTGACCAGGAACTCGCGGGTCGGCGGCGGCCAGTTGGGGTTCTCGGCGGCCTCGGCGCGGACACGCCCACGGGCGCCCAAGTCTTCATAGGGCCAGACGTGCATCCACTGGAAGGTGCCATCCTCCAGGTCGCTGTACATACCGGCGGCCAGGGGGGAGTAGGCTTCGCGGTGGCTGATGGCATTGGACCAGCGGCTCAGGACCTCGTCCTTGGAACCTTCCTGGTAGGTATAGATCCGCATCTCGTAGATGCTGCCCAGCTCCCGGTCGCCCATGGGGGTCATGAAGTCGGCGGGGTTCCAGATCTGGGAGTGCATGTTCAGGATGTTGCCACCGTTGGGGGGCGGCCAGCCCTCGACGCTGGTGCCGCGGCATTCCTCGCGATGGTCTTCGTCATCGTAGGGCCAGATGTGGATTACCTGGTTCAGGGGACCAATGTCGGTATGGAAGAAAGCCGCCAGGGGGGAGACCTCCAGGCGCCCGGGCAGAGCCCTGCCGAAATTTTCCTCGAACTCGGCTACGCTACCAGGCTTCATGTCATAGGTACGAACTTCGTAAATCATAGCCACTCCTTTTTCAGAATTTTTGAGTCAGCCCGCACATTGGGCCAGCTCATCGGCGCAAGTGTAGCAAAAAGGCGGAAGCAGGGCAATCCACCTGCTTCTTTTAACGTTGGCCGCCTTTACAACCAGATCCGAGACCTGAGGAACCTCTGATGAAATCCCTTACCCTTTGACGGGGGAAGGTCAGGTTGGGGGTGGCGGCTTGCCGCCGGAAGGTTCCCCTCGCCTTAACCCTCGCCCACCAGGGGAGAGGGGACTTATTCAGACCTTCCCTAAACCGGTTCCGCCAGGAAAACCGGAATCTTTCTAGTCGTGCGCTGCTGGTATTCTTCGTAGGGAGGGTAGGCCTCCACGGCCAGGGCCCAGAGCCGGGCACGCTCGGGATCGTCTTCCACCTCCCGCACCCGCATTTCGTAAACGTCGGCCTCGTCCCTTACCTGTACGCTGGAGTTGGCACGCAGGTTGAAAACCCATACGGGGTGCCTGGGCCTGCCGCCCTGGGACCCCACCAGAACGTAGTTGGAGCCGTCCTTCACACGCATCAAGGGAGTCTTGCGGATGGCGCCGGTATTGTTGCCCGTATTGGTAACGATGACCACGGGCAAGCCGGTGTCGCGCAGGGTAGTCCCCTCAGCGCCGTTGGTGCTTTCGTAAAGCTCCACCTGTTCCCGCACCCAGTCCCTGGTTGAAGGCATGTATTCGGCCATGTTTTTCTCCTGACTGCTGAATTCGGTACGCGGCAATATTAGCATATCTGTCGTTGCTATCCCCTGATCTCATACGGGAAAGCAGCACGCCACGGGGCTCTGCTGCAGTGGCATACCCCGGTATTCATTCGCAGATAACCCTACTCGGGTCTGGGTCGGCCCCGCAGCGCCGAAATGCCCATCGCCAACAGCATCAGGCCACTCATGCCTAGGAAGGTGTACCGCAGTCCCGTCGTAAACGCGTGGCCCACGCCCTCGGCGGCGCCCACCTGCACCGCAGCCAGGCTGGGTTCATATCCCATGGACCCCATGGTTGCAGTTACTATTGCAGTGGCGACAGCAATGCTGACCACGTTGCCGGCATTGCGAATCAGATTCAGGAAGGCCGATATAACACCGTAGCTTTCCCTGGCAACCGAGCTCAACACTGAACTGGCGTTGGGAGAAAAGAACAGTCCCATACCGCAGCTTTGAAGAATAAGTCCTGGAAGCACGGCGGCTACTGTGGATTCCGCGGTCAGCCTCGACAACAGGAGCAGGCTGACGGACGTAAGGGCCAGGCCGGTTACCGTCAAGGGGCGCCAGCCGTAGCGGTCGGATAGACGTCCGCTCAATGGC
>JAJEDS010000324.1 GCA_022821365.1 Dehalococcoidia bacterium
TTGGTTAAGGAAGTTACCGGGTACGCCGTCGGTTCAATACAGCCCTTCCACTGGCAGCCGGCGGGGTTCCTGTCGCTGGTCGACCTTGCCTTGACCGAATACGAAGTTTTGGGCGTGGGCGCCGGCGTCTGGGGCCAGGAAATCATCATCAAGCCTGACGACCTCATTGCCGCCTCCAACGCCGAAGTAGTGAACTTGACCAGGAGGAACCCGTGAAGCCCTGGATAATCCTTCCCCTTCTTGCGCTGCTTCTCGTCGCTTGTTCCCAGGACGAAAGCGCCGGCCTGACTACCACCGAATCCGGTCTCCAGTACGAGGTCATCGCCTCCGGCGACGGAACATCCCCATCTGCCGGCGATACCGCCGTGGTCCACTATACCGGGTGGCTGACCGATGGGACCAAGTTCGACAGTTCGGTGGACCGGGGTCAGCCCTTCGAGTTCGGGGTCGGCCTGGGCAATGTAATTCAGGGCTGGGACGAGGGTGTATCCTTGATGCAGGTGGGAGACAAGTGGAAGTTCACCATCCCGCCAGACTTGGCCTACGGTGAACGGAGCATCGGCGGGGGTCTTATTCCCCCCAATTCCACCCTCGTTTTCGAGGTGGAGCTGCTGGACGTAAAGTAAGGCTTCGTCCAGGCCACGCATTTATCGGTATTTATCTACGCAAGCCGACAGGCGGTAAGGAATAGATGGTAAGAGCTAACTGGTACACCGAGCACCCGCCGGCCTGTACCTGCAACAATTGTGGGGAAAAGAAAGCCATCTCGCGCCGGGAAGGGCGCAAGATCGGCCGTAACGAGAAGTGCCCCTGCGGCAGCAACAAGAAATACAAGCGCTGCCACGGCGGCTAACTTGGGGGAGGCGGTTATGCCCCTGAGTCGGCGGGGTCCATTCCCTGTTTTGCTTCTTGGCGGTAAGCCGCTAGCTCCCCCCTCAGGCGCTGGTCTAAACTATCGCCTTCAGGCCAGGCGGATCGTTCAATCCGCTCTCGAAGCAGGTTGACCGCTAGAGCCACGGCCTCCCCGTCTCGCAGGTCGCCCCGACCAGCCAGTTCCCTCAGTTCTCAAGCCAGGTCCACGAGTCCCAGCATCGAAACTCGGTGGCCCAATAGCCAGATTGCCTTCTCTTCCCGATTCACTCAACGACTTCCTGAAGAGGAATTGCTTTAGACCCGCACAGCATCCGAACAGGACGCTGCCACGTATATAGATGCAACCAGGAAGCAATGCGCAGCCTGCTGAAATCGGCGTCCGGGGCCGGTTTGGAAGGGATGACAGGTGGCGCGCCTGGCAGGACTCGAACCCGCAACCCCTGGGTCCGAAGCCCAGTGCTCTATCCATTGAGCTACAGGCGCAAAAGGGGCTAGGTGGTTGGGGCGAGCGACGGGATTCGAACCCGTGATCTCCTGTGCCACAGACAGGCGCCTTAGGCCTCTTGGCTACGCTCGCCGCGTGTAGCTTGCGCCCCCTTCCCAGGAATTGGCCGCCTGGGAAAAGTGGCAACGAATATGGTAACAAAAAGGGCGACCGCTTTCAACCAAAAGTAGTGGGCCGCAATTTCATCCATCCCTCCTGGTGGAGCAGGTCTGGGCGCCGGTTATTGATTCTTTGTACCTGTTTATTGCCTTGCGAGGCAATTTACAAATATAATGCTTGAGGCTAGTTTATGCTATTACGCAAGTAGCGCGCCATTTTCCCACAAGTTTCTCATTCCAATTTACCAACATGGAAGGTACGTATGCGCTGGACGACACTCCTGATTTTGACCATCCTGGGGCTGCTGGTGGTTGCCTGCTTCCCCGGGGACTCACCGGATCAGCCGGCTAGCCAGATCAGCCAGACAAACGAAACGCCCGACAGCGGCGCGGGGCAAGCTCCCGAGCCAACCGCAGTCGAATCCTCTGCCCCTGCCAACATGCAGGAGAGCAGCGCTGCAAATAGCCAGTCGGATGTGCAACCTACCGCCGCACCGGCCCCCGCAGAGTCTCCCCGGTCGCCGGTAGTGGAGCCTCCCGCTCCCATATTCTCGCAGGAGGCCCCGAGCCAGGCTGAATACGTAGGCGGGACCCGCCCGGCCAACAGCGGCAACGGCATGGCAACGGATGGAGGCACCCTCCGCCTGTTGTTCGCCGACCCACCCACTTTCGATCCTCACCTGGCTGAAGACAACATTTCCGGCCTGCTGGTCAACGAGATTTTCGGCGGGCTGGTCAATATTGAACCATTCAACTTTTCCGTAGCCCTTGACCTGGCGGAAAGGTGGGAAATCAGCCCGGACGGCACACAATATACCTTTACTATCCACCCCAACGCCAAATTCCACGACGGCACGCCCGTCACGGCCCAGGACGTAAAGTGGTCCATCGAGAGGGTGGCGAATCCGGAACTGGTCTCACCGGTAGTTGACCAATATCTGAACGACATTGTTGGCGTTCAAGCCAGGCTGGACGAAGCGGCTTCAGAAGTTTCCGGCGTTCAGGTAGTCGACGACCAGACCATCCGGTTCACCATCGACGCTCCCAAGGCCTACTTCCTGGCCAAGCTCACCTACCCCACCGGATTTGTTCTGGACCAGGATAACGTTGCGATTGGCGACAACTGGTTCGAAACTCCCAATGGCACGGGTCCCTTCCGCCTGGACGAGTACACCATTGGCGAGACCATTCTGTTGGGCCGCAATGAATACTACCACCTGGGCCCGCCCCACCTGGACGAAGTGGAAATGATCCTCAGCGGCGGCTCCAGTATGATCCTTTTCGAGAACGACGAGATTGACGTCACCGGCGTTGGTCTGGCCGACCTGGAGCGGGTGCTTGATCCCTCTGACGCCCTCAATCCCCTGGTCCATCCCTATCCGGCCCGGTTCACCACCAGCTATATCGGTCTAAATGTGGACGAGCCTCCCCTGGAAGACCCCAAGTTCCGCAAGGCATTGAACCTGGCTTTTGACCGCGACCAAATCGCCTCGGTGGTCTACGAAGGGGCGGTGCGCCCAGCCAAGACCATCATTCCTCCCCGGTTTCCGTCCTACAATCCGGACCTGAATCCATACCCCTACGACCCGGAAGAGGCTCGCCGCCTTCTGGCAGAGTCCAGTTATGGGGCCGACCCGGACAGCATTCCGCGCCTGATTTTGAGCATCTCCGGCAGCCTTGGCGCCGCCGTGCCCCTGGGCCTGGAAGTAATTCTGCAGTCTTGGGAGCAGGAACTTGGCTTGCAAGTTGAGATTCAACAGACGGAGTGGGCCACCTTCCTGGAAGATGTAAACCAGGAGCGCTATCAGATGTTCTCCCTGGGCTGGGGCGCCGACTACCCGGATCCGGAAAACTTCCTTGACCTGTTGTTCCACAGCGACAGCGACGGCAACCGGACCAACTACTCGAACCCTGAAGTTGACGCTGTTCTCGAACAGGCTCGCGTGGAGCAGGATGTTACCCGACGCTTCGAACTGTACAACCAGGTGGAGGAAATGATCCTTGAGGACGCTCCCTGGGTGTTGCTATGGAATGACGAGGACTGGTACTTCCTGATCAAGCCCCACGTTAAGGACTATTACCTGCTGCCGCTGACCATACCAAAGTTCAGGTACATCCACCTGGAACAAAGCTAAACCGGCAGCTAGGAGTAAGTCGTGGCAACGTATGTCGTTCGCCGGTTAATCTGGGTACCGATACTACTGGTAATCGTATCCTTTATCACCTTCGCCCTGGGCCGCTTTGGCCCAGGGGATCCGGTGCAGATTCTGCTGGGCCAGAACTTCAGGCAGGACGCCTACGAGAGAATCCGGGCTCAGCAGGGATTAGACGATCCCATAGCCGTCCAGTACGCTCGCTACGTGGGCAACGCCCTTCGGGGCGACTTCGGCGAAAGCTACCAGTACCGGGGCCGAAGTGTTACCGACCTGCTCAAGAGCAAGATATGGATCTCCGCCCAGCTGAACTTCGCGGCCCTGCTGATATCCGTTTCCCTGGGGGTGGCGGCGGGACTGTTCGCCGCCCTCCGCCAGGGCACCTGGTGGGATAGCGCCATGGTGGCCTTCACCCTGGTGGGGCAGTCCATGCACGTATTCCTCACCATCCCCATTGCCCTGCTCATCTTTTCCCTGAAACTGGGTATCCTGCCAACCCATGGCTGGGACGGCTTTTTCTCCACCAGCATCATCCTGCCGGCCATAGTGCTGGGCATTCCCGGGGTGGCCATTGTTACCCGCCTCACCCGGGCCAGCACTCTGGACGTTATCGGCCAGGACTACATCCGCACCGCCCGCGCCAAGGGATTGCCGGAGCGGCTGGTGCGGGTCCGTCACATCCTGCGCAACTCCATGATTCCCGTGGTTACCACTTTGGGATTCTCTCTCGCCGGCCTGGCCAGCGGTTCCTTCATTGTGGAGCTTTACTTTGGCATTCCCGGCGTGGGCCTGTTGACCATCGAGTCCCTCTTCGCCCGGGATTATCCCATCATCATGGCGGTTACGCTGCTGGGGACAACCCTTTTCGTTCTGGCCAACCTGATAGTTGACCTGATATACCCCATACTCGACCCTCGGATACGGCTGGGAGGTGACTACGTTGCGGGATGAAGTGCAGCGCCTCCGTCTGCCCGAATCAGAAACCAGGGGTCACAGCTATTTCTACCTTTCCCTCCGTCGCCTCTCTCGCAAGAAGTTGGCCATGACCTGTTTGGTCATCATCGCCATTATGTACGGATCAGGCGTATTTGCGCCGCTGGTTGCCCCGCACGGCTACAACGACCAGGACCTTTCTTCGGTTAAGGAAAGGCCCAGCATAACTCATCCACTGGGCACCGACCGGCTGGGTCGGGATATGCTCAGCAGGGTGATGTATTCCCTGCGTACAACCGTGATAATCACCGTTACTTCCCTGGTTACCGGCGCCCTGGTCATTGGCGTTTCGCTGGGGCTGATAGCGGGCTACTTCGGTAAGTGGGCAGACGGCGTTATCATGCGGGTGGGGGAAGTTACGTCAGCCTTCCCGGACATTTTCCTGGTTCTGATAATAGTCGCGACGGTTAAGCCGAGGATTTTGCAATGGGTGCGGGGTTTCGAGGATGCCACCGGAATTGACTGGATTATCCGGCTGGGAATAGTCGACTATACAGTAATTTCCCTGGCCCTGGCGGCATTTTCCTGGTTTGGGATGGCCCGCCTGGTGCGCGGGCAGGTGCTCCAGGCAAGGGAGAACCAGTACATTGAAGCCGCGCGGGCCCTGGGCTCCAGCTCCAAGAGGATACTGGGACGGCACTTGCTGCCCAACGTGATCAGCCCCGTGATTGTTTCCGTATCCGCAGGCTTGGGCGCGGTAGCCGGAGCCGAGGTCGTTCTAAGCTGGCTGGGCATCGGCATCCAGCCACCCACCCCCAGCCTGGGTGTCATGATCTTCGAGAACGGCAACATTTCCGTGTTGCGCAGCGACCCTCACCTGACCCTGGTTCCTTCCAGTGTGCTGGTGCTGCTGTTGTTCACGTTCAGCCTGCTGGGAGATGGCTTAAACGACGCATTTAATCCCCGGGCTCGTTGACGGCATACCCGCTGTAAAGCCAGAAAGGACGGAGCCCTGAGAGTAGTAGCATGAGCTCTGAGGGCCCCGTCCCTTTTTTGTTGGCAGGCCCTCGCCTGCGCTTTCTAAACGAAAGCCAATGTGGAAAGTGCATTATTGACCCGAACCCGGCGATTCTTGGCGACCCGGTCTGCCAGCGTAGGGGCGATTCGCGAAGCGCCCCTACGCTGGTGGCCAAGGACAGGCGCCACCT
>JAJEDS010000048.1 GCA_022821365.1 Dehalococcoidia bacterium
CGCATTCGGCGTGCCGGCCACCAGTTGGCGCGCCCCCGGCTGCACGTTGGCGGCGGCGTGGGCGTGGGTTTCGATGCCGCCAGGCACTACGATTTTGCCTTCAGCGTCAATGATGGTGGCGCCCTCCCGGGGCAGGAATCCGGACAGGGCCACCGCGACAATTTTCTCGCCCTGGATGCCCACCTCCCACTCGCCGGCACCGCCGGGGGTTACCACCGTTCCTCCGGTAATCAGCTTGTCCAGCATAGCCACCTCCGTCAGTCTCCGGATGTTGTTTCCAACTACGGGTTAGCGTCAAGGATGGGGCGATTATGTAGCCTTGGCGAATAGGGTGCAAGGGGACTCGACATCGCGGTGAATCAACAGCGCCATACCACCCGGAACTGCAATCCCCTTGAATGGACTCATCCCAGTAACTCGATTTTCACCCTTAGATCTCCCAACGCTTGAAGCAACCCATCTGGCATAACTGCCCATATGATCGGCCACCGGGACAGGTTATAATGCTGCGGTGGCCAACAGATTACTCCTTTTTGTTCACCCACCTCACCGAGGTACATTGTGGCCGAGTCTTCATTGCCCCTGTTTTACCGGCCCCCAACCGGCTGAAAACAAACCTCCCAGTAGTGTGCTCTCCGAGGCTGCTTCTTCTTCACCGTCTCTCCCTTCCGTAGGGCCAGGTCTGATATGACATCTCTCCGTCGTCATTCTCCCATCGCAGACGGTCTTGCCGGTTTCCTGACCCGGTACTCCACCTCAACCATCATCGCCATTCTTGTCTTCACCGGCCTGCTGGTATTGCCCGTCTTCCTGATGCGGCCCACCGAGCAGGCATCCCAGGAACCGGGCGGGCCGGTGTTCGACCTGCGGGACAAGGTGAATGCCCAGTTTCCCGCCCCGCTTCATATTGCCAGCTTCATCGTGGAAGACCGGCAGGGAGACGTGCTGCGGCAGGCTCCCTTGTGGGAACTGTACCGCAATGAGGAGGCGCTCCGACATTCGGAAATGGGCGGCCTGCTGTTCTACGGTTTCGACGTGGACACCCAGCGCGAGACCCAGGGCATTTACACCCTTGCCGACGCTGTCAACGACGTGCTTGCCGTGGGCTCCTCCGGCGCCGTAACCCTGGAGACTGCCACCGATGCACAGGTGAAAGAAGCCATAGCGTTCGCTCTGGGCGGCCCCACCGGCCCCTTTCTCCGGGAGAGCTTTTCCAAGGATGCCATCCTGGAAATCCGAAGTGTTGACGGCCGAGAGGTACAAGAGTGGAAAGCCAGGGCCCTCTCCATCTTCGTGGCCGCCGATAATACAAAGCTGGGTGGAGGCCCGCAGACCATCAGCCTGTCCAACGACGAGTCGGTGCTGGAGAAAGAACGTCTGAACCGCCGGATTCTGGCTACACTGCGAGGCGACGAGGAGAACTACCGCCTGTGGGGCCTGGCTCTCGACGTCAACCTGACTTCCCGGGAGCAGGGAGAGACGTCCATTCCCTACATCGCCGCCACCGTGGCGCTGGTGCTGCTGGTGGTAGGCGTAACCCTCCGCTCCTTCAAGGCCCTGGGGCTGGGGTTCATCGGATTGATGATATTACTGGTGTGGTTGAAAGGGCTGTCCAACCTCATTGGACTGAAGTCTTCCCTCACCCTCGACTTGATTGTCCCTATTGCAATGATTTCCCTGGGCGCCGACTTCCTGATTCACGCCGTGGACCGGTACAACGAGGAGCGGGCACGGCGCCGGCAGCCCATCCACGCCCTGCGCGCCGGACTGGCCGGGGTGCTGGGCGCGCTGGCCTTGGCGTCCCTGTCCGACGGCATTGCCTTCCTCGCCAACATTACTTCGGGCATCGAGACCATCATCGGGTTCGGCATTGCCGCGGGGATAGCGGTCCTGTCTAACTTTGTCATCATGGGCATACTCATCCCACTGGTAATCATGCGGCTGGACCAGAGAAGAGCAACAGCGCGGCAACCTGTTCCGGCCGTCGACCCACCTTCAACCCCCGTCGATTTCGTTATGCCTCGGTCCCGCGGCGCCATCTCCTGGCTGGTGGTGGTTATGGCACGGGCGCCCTGGGCCGTGCTGCCCCTGGTGGCCCTGGGTACGGGACTATCCACCTGGCTGGCCTTCCAGCTGGAGCCCAGATTTGACACCAAGGACTTCTTCGACGCCGACTCCAAGTTCGTGATAGGGGTGGACAAGCTGGACGAATACATTGCCCCCTCTCTGTCCGGCGAACCCGCCATCATATACGTGCGGGGCGACTTGACCGACCACCGCGCTCTACACGGCCTCAAGGATGTGCTGCAACAACTTGGCTTCAACGAGAACGTGGGAAGGGACCAGGATGGCAAAGTTTTCCTCTACAGTCGTTCAATATTCCAACTGCTCGGCAGGTCGGTTGGTTCGGAGGCAGCACGCCACGCCATCACGGAAGCCAGCGGAGTAACCATTACGGACCTGAACGAAGACCAATTGCCGGACACCGCCGAGCAACTGGCCGCCACTTACGCTTACATGCTGGAAAATGGTATTCCCCTGGACAGGGAAAAACTGGCCTACAGCCGGGCTGAGGTCCGGCAGGTCCTCGCCCGGGAGGGCAAAGAATACGCCACGGTGTTCAGCCTCGGAATCCTGGGGGCCAGGGAACAGGCCAACCTGGCAGCGGCCCGCACGTCGCTGGACAACGATCTGCACCTGCTATTGGAACTCTCGTCTATTTCGGAGGTGGGCGTAACCGGGTCTCCATTCACCCGAGAAGCCACGTTAATTGCCACCACGCGAGCGTTGTCAATTTCGCTGCCGGTGGCCGCCATCGCCTGTTTCCTTCTTCTGGCCCTGTGGATGAGATCGCCCGCATACGCCTTTGTGACCACCCTGCCGGTGGGACTGGTGGTATCGTGGCTGTACGCATTTATGTACCTGACGGGATACAGCCTGAATTTCGTAACTGCCACCATTGCGGCGGTATCCATAGGCGTGGGTGTTGTTGTCCAGCGATTCTGTCCCGTTAAATGGAAAGCGAAAATGTCACCATGGTTAGTCGGCTGAG
>JAJEDS010000263.1 GCA_022821365.1 Dehalococcoidia bacterium
CAACCTTCAGGACCACTCCGACCAGGGCGTGGTAATCCTGGTGGAAGCCAACGACACCACTTTGCTGCGGTTCAACTGCTTCGACATTGAGAAGAGCTACATCTATGGACCGGAGGGCAAGAACAAGCTTTGCCGGATGGACCCCACGGTGGACGGCAACCCCATCATGTGGTCGGTGAAGCAGATCCGCAACAACCTCCCCGTCATGCTGAAAGAGGCCGGTTACGAAGACGTAGCCAGCAGCGTCAACATGGGCGAGGTCGAGGCCGTCATGGGCGAACTGGAATCCACCGCCCGCGAGGTCTATGCCACCGGTCGCAACACCGTGAAGCACAACCGCGGCCACGACATCTTCGAGGCCGGCAACATCCGCTTCGGGCTGGAACTGCGCAAGCAGGCTGGCGGCGACGGCGGTCTGGCCATTCACGTTCTGGCTGACCTGGCCGGCACCCCCGGTCGGACCTACACCGAAGAAACGGAACTCCTGGCCTTTGACTGCTTCCGGGACGCTCCCCACTACCACTATGGTCCCCGGAACAAGAACCACCGGATATTCTGGGACAGGACCCTCGTCCCCGACACCCTGGAATGGACGCTGACCCGGTTCAAGAACAAGGACCTGCGCGACATGATCGCCCGGGCCGGCTACCCCGGCGTGGCTGCCGACCTGGACCAGGACCTGATCGACTCCATCATGCCCTCCCTGGAAGCCAAGGCTCGCGAACTGCAGCCCGGCGCCGAGGTGGAAGTGATGGACGGGCCCGCCACCCCCAACCTGGTGCCCAGATAAGCATTTAGGTTAATCCCGTCTTGAATTCCGGGTTGGCCTGGCACAGGGCCAACCCGGTTTCTGTCTATATGTCCTCAAATCATTCTCCAAATTCACATGAGGCGATCGGGAACGACGTCAAGACCGGATTTCCGGTGATGGCGCTTCTGTTTGGGCTGGCGCTGCTCCTTCTGGTTATCGTTGTCCTGGCGGGCGCGCCCTCCCTGGGCGCCGAGCCGCCTTCGCTGGCTGATCTGCGGTCTGGAAAGCAGTTACCCCCGGCGCCCGAAATTGCTGGGATTGCCCACTGGATTAACAGCGAACCGACGGCTATTTCCGACCTCCATGGCAACGTAGTTCTCGTGGACTTCTGGACCTATACCTGTGTCAACTGCATCAGGACAATATCCCAGTTGCGCGCCTGGGATGAGTTTTACAGCGACGATGGGTTGAAGATCATCGGTATACATACGCCTGAGTTTGAGTTCGAAAAGGACCCGGGCAACGTATTGGCCGCCGCCCAGGCCCTGGGGGTAACCTGGCCCGTTGCCCTGGATAACGACTACGAGACCTGGGACAACTTTGAAAACATTTTCTGGCCCACCAAGTACCTGATTGACCACCGGGGCAGGTTACGATACCGCCTAATCGGGGAAGGCAACTACCGCAACCTGGAAGAAGAACTGCGCCTGCTGCTGTTGGAAGCCGGGGGCGACCTTTCGGACGACCCGCTCACGCCGGCTATGGAGCACCTGCCCGATGCCAGGTATCAGGATGCGGTGGACAAGCACGTTACCCGGGAGTTGTATACGGGTTACGACCGGGGAGACTTTGAGCGGGAGTACTACGGCGCAGGCTTCGTGGGGCAGCGCCAGTACTACGACGTCCCCGACAGGACGCTGGAACTGGATGCGCCGGAATACCTGGAGCCGGACCAGATCTATTTCCAGGGGGCATGGCGGAACGAGGCCCAGCGCTCTCTTCACGCGGTTGAGACTACAGACTTCCAGGACTTCGTCGCCCTGGTTTATTCGTCCCGAACCGTCAACGTGGTTATGTCCTCGGAGGGGGAGGGCACGGTGAGAGTGAGGGTAAAACTGGACGACCGGTTCCTGACGGATGAGAACCGGGGCGCAGACGTGGTTATCGGCGCCGACGGGGAAAGCTATCTCCTGGTTGATGAATCCCGAATGTACCGGGTGGTGGAAAGCCCCCAATATGCCCAGCGCAGAAAGCTGGAACTGGGCGTGAACGCCGAAGGGCTGGCGGTATATGCCTTTACCTTCGGCATATTCGCCGAGGGCCCCTGACCGGAAAAAGAGGAGGCCGCTGCAGAGGCAGCGGCCCAAATGTTTTTGCCAGGGGTCCTGCCAGGTTCAGTACAAGTGGCAGGAGGTAGTGTGCCCGGGGGTTACTTCCTTGGTTTCCGGCACCTCTACCGCGCACCGGTCCATGGCGAAAGGGCAGCGAGTGTGGAACCGGCAGCCCTCGGGCGGGTTCAAGGGCGAGGGCACTTCCCCGGATAGAATAATCTCGTCCTGCTCTATGTCCGGGTGCGAGGGCAGGGCGGCGGACATCAGGGCCTTGGTATAAGGGTGCAGGGGGTTGTTGTAAAGCTCCTTTACCTCGGCGTACTCCACTATCTGCCCCAGGTACATCACCGCCACCGAATCGCACATGTAACGCACGGTGGCCAGGTGGTGGGCGATCAGCATGTAGCTGACCTCGTACTCCCTTTGCAGGTCTTTCAGCAGGTTCATAATCTGGGCGCGGATGGAAACGTCCAAGGCGGAGACAGGCTCGTCCAGCACGATCATCTTGGGGTTCAGGGACATTCCCCGGGCAATGGCCAGGCGCTGGCGCTGTCCGCCGCTGAACTCGTGGGGATACAGGTTTGCGTGGTAGGAACTCAGGCCCACGTCGTGGAGCAGTTTCTCCACCCGCTCCTCGATTTCCCGTTTCGGTACGTCCCAGTTGATGACCATGGGTTCGCCGATCAGGTCCCTGACACGCATGCGGGGGTTCAGGGAACTCCACGGGTCCTGGAAAACGGCCTGGACGTTGCTGCGGTATGCCCGGCGGTGGTCGGCGTCGGTATGGTGTATGTCCTCGCCCTCGAACAGGATTCGGCCCTCGGTCGGCTCTTCCAGCATCAACAGGAGCTTGGCGGTGGTACTTTTGCCGCAGCCCGACTCGCCCACAATGCCCAGGGTCCTGCCCCGTTCAATCTGGAAGGAAATTCCGTCCACCGCCTTGAGATAGCCGGTAGTCTTGGACAAGAGCAAACCCTTGGTAACCGGGAAGTGTTTCTTCAGGTCGCGTACTTCAAGCAGGGGCGAGTCCTGTTCGGTAGTTCCGGCGGGTTGCGACGCGGTGGTCATGACAACCTCCAGCAGGCTGCTTTGTGGGTTTCGGAGACCTGGAAGACGGTAGGATACTCCTCGCGGCAGCGGTCCATGACGTAGGGACACCGGTCCGCGAAGGGGCAGCCCACCGGCAGGTCGTGCAAAGCCGGCGGCTGGCCCTCGATGGCGTAAAGGCGGTCAACGTCTTCTTCCAGCTTGGGTACCGAGGCAAGCAGAGCTTCGGTGTAAGGGTGGGACGGGGAGTTGAAGATCTCCCGCACGTTGCCCATTTCCACAATTCTGCCGGCGTACATCACCGCCACCCGGTCGCACATCTTGGCGACCACGCCGAAGTCGTGGGTAATGAAAATCAGGGCCAGGTTCTGCTGCTGCTGCAGGTCCTTGAGCAGCTTGAGGTACTGGGCCTGGATGGTAACGTCCAGGGACGTAGTGGGCTCGTCGGCGATGAGCACCGCCGGTTCGCAGGAAATCCCGATGGCGCCCACGACGCGCTGGCGCATGCCGCCGCTCAATTGGTGGGGATAGTCCTTGACACGGGATTCGGCGGCGGGGATGTTTACCTTGCGGAGCACATCCAGGGTGTGCTGGAGAACGCTGCGCTTGGGAATATCCTGGTGGATTTGTATGGCCTCATTGACCTGGTTGCCGATGGTGAAAACGGGGTTCAGGGAGGTCATGGGGTCCTGAATAATCAGGGCTATCTGGCTGCCCCGTACCCTGCTCATTTCGTTTTCGGAGAGCTGAAGGATGTCCTGGCCTTCCAGGACTATCTTGCCGCTTACGATCTCGCCGGGCGGTGTGGGGATCAACCGCATGAGGGAGAGCATGGTAACCGACTTGCCGCAGCCCGACTCGCCGACAATGCCCAGGGTTTCGCCGCGGCGCAAGTCAAAACTGACGCCATCCACGGCCTTGACAGTGCCCCAGCGGGTGCTGAAATAGGTGCGGAGGTCTTCCACCTCCAGGACCACTTCGTTTCCGGATTCAACTGCTGCCATTAGCGGCCACCATCGTTAAAGATGAGTACAAATGCCGTCGAACTCTGGAGGATATGGAGCGAAGGTTTAGCTGACTCTATACAACGCCCCTACCTTTGTCAACAAAGTCCAGGTTGCCCTGATGGCCGGAGGTTATTTGACGGCCAGCATGTCGCAGGCCAGGCCCTGTTGTTGTCCAGCGATTCTGTCCCGTTAAATGGAAAGCGAAAATGTCACCATGGTTAGTCGGCTGAGATGGTTAGT
>JAJEDS010000040.1 GCA_022821365.1 Dehalococcoidia bacterium
CGCCTGGTTCGTTCCGCCATGCTGGAAGTGCTGGACTCGGAGTACATAAAGCTGGCCCGCATCAAGGGTCTCCTGGAGTGGAAGGTTGTCTGGAAGCACGCCCTCAAGAACGCCGCCATTCCTCCCTTGACCTTCTTTGGCATCGTGGCTGGACAATTGATGACCGGAGCGGTTATCACGGAAAGCGTCTTCACCTGGCCCGGCACCGGCCTCCTGGCCATTCAGGCCATTAACGCCAGGGACTACCCGGTAGTCCAGGCTGTGGTTATCACATTCGCCGGGATATATATCTTTGCCAACCTGGTGGTGGACATTCTTTACGCTTACCTTGACCCTAGGATTCGTTACTAGGCGAATCTGTGTGGCCTTAATTCTTTTGATAACCGTACGGGAGCGCCGATCCCGCCAATTGATCAGGAGTGGACAACCATGCAAATAACTGCGCCAGCGCGAAAACCCGCTTGGTACTCCCCCAGCAGCGTAGGAAACTTCCTTCGGGAAGCCCGGCGCTTTCCCCTCATCCCGTTGGCGGTAATAGTGGTAGTTTTGATTATTCCCGCCTTTTTTGCCGCCTATGTCGCACCCCACCATCCGACGCGGGGCCAGTTTGCGGAGCGATTGACGCCACCGGCGTGGCAGGAAGGGGGATCCGCCAGGTATCTCCTTGGCACCGACAAGCAGGGCCGAGACATATTGAGTCGCATCATTCACGGGGCCAAGTACGTGCTGGCGGTCTCGCTGACGGTCATTGCTATCAGCGGCGTAGTCGGTGTTTCCCTGGGGTTGGTGGCCGGTTACTTTGGCGGCCGTTCCGATATGCTGATCATGCGGGGGGTGGACATTGCCCTCTCCATACCTGCCATCCTGTTAGCCCTGGCCATCGTGGCAGCCCGGGGTCCCAGTTTTGGCGTAGTGATTTTCGTCATCTGCGTAATTCTGTGGTCGCGCTATGCCCGTCAGGTAAGAGGAGAGGTGCTGGCCATCAAGAACCAGGACTTTATCGGACGGGCCAAGGTGGCCGGGTCATCGGACTTCCGTATCATCGTGCGGCACATCTTTCCCAACGTAGTCAATTCCATTATCGTGCTGGCGACCCTGCAAGTAGGTTTTGTAATCCTGCTGGAAGCCAGCCTTAGCTTCCTGGGAGCCGGCATTCCTCGGCCTACGCCGGCCTGGGGACTGATGGTTGCCAACGGACGGGAACTGGTGGTGACCGCCTGGTGGGTGTCCTTCTTCCCCGGGGTTGCCATTTCCCTGGTTGTGCTGTCCCTGAACCTGATGGGCGACTGGTTGCGCGATCGCCTCGATCCCAAGCAACGCAACCTGTAATTGTTTTTACCCCATAAGGATTAACACGACCCCCAGGATTTGATCCTGGGGGTCTCTTTTGCGGGTCAGGTGCTGCGGAAACGCGGTGTATTTGAGGATCACTTATCCCGACCTTGCCAGCGGTCTCTTAGAATGCGCATTGATCCTGGCCGAGTCGCTACCGCAGTTCGTCAGCCCAAAGCTGGTAGGCTGCCGCCAGTACCCCAGGCCAAAGAGCTACACACATCACCACCAAACCCCAGCTCACCTTCACGCTGGCCTTGAAATAGGTGCGGGAATCGGCCTCCGGAATATATCCGGGATAGGCCCAGTTGACCGTTCCGATCACTGCGGATAACAGAAGCAGACACAGGATGCCTGAAAGAATAAAGCCGCTGGATTTGGGCGGCAGCACCATCCGCCACAGGATGAGTACTCCGGCCAGGGATGCCATAACCAGGACGACTGTCCCATCGCCAAAGATGGGAATCATGCCGGGGGCTTCCAATCCCATGACCCAGAACACACCTTCACCGGCAGCAGCGTCGCCATAGCCGGCCTGGTAGGTGGGTACCCGTGCCCAGGGACCCAAGGACCCGACAATCGCCAAGGCGACGCTGACAGCACATACGAACATTGATATTGGCAAAGCAGCCAGGCGTGGGGCCGAAGCTTCCATCGGTGCGCGCAATGTTGTTTCCCTCAATCAAAAAGAAATAAGACACAGAGAGGACTGACGCGGAGAATCAAGGTGATTCCCCACGTATTTACAAGCTAACGGGCTAAAGTCAGCAACGCAAGGCAGGCATAACTTCTTCGACGAACAGGCCAATGGAGCGCATTACCTGCTGGTGAGACAGGTCACCCCAGGCAAATATGGAGTTGAAGTAGTTGATGCCGCTCTCCTCTACGGTGCGGCCAACCTGCTCACGCACTGTTGCCGGCGAACCCACCATCATAACTTCCTTTTCCACCCAGTCGTCGAAGTCCAGAGTGGCGGGAATGGGAACGTCGTGCTTGTCCCACAGGAAGTTTATGTTATAGAACCAGGTGTCAAAGGCGGCTCGGCACTCTTTCAGAGCCTCGGCGTCGGTAGGAGCAATGTAGATGTGGCGGGTCAGGCCCAGCTTGGGCTTTTCCACGTGGCTGTTGAGCCTTCCCTCCTCGCCCAGATGTTGCTCCCACTCGTGGCGGTATAGGTCGAAATGCTGCTTTACGCCTGCGTTATCGTCGAAGACGGTGCTGGTATTGAAGCCATGGCGGGCGATCCAGGGAACCGTGTCCTTGTTATTCGTCGCGTACCACAGGGGTGGGTAGGGCTGTTGCTGGGGCTCCGACCAGATCTGGATGTCCTCGTACTGGTAGTACTTGCCCACGTAGTTCAGGGTCTTCTCCGTCATACCCATGATCAGGATGTCTAGCGCCTCCTGGAACATTTCCCTGCCGTCGTCGAAGTTCACGTCGTAATGGGCGGCTTCCATGGGAACAATGCCCCGACCTACACCCAGGTCCAGTCGTCCATTACTGAGGTTGTCCAGCATGCAGACCTCGTGCAGCAGGCGCAAGGGGCTGTAGAAAGGGAGAAGATAGACCAATGGCCCTAGCCGGATGTTGGTGGTGCGCTGGGCCGCGGCGGCCAGGAACACTCCTGGAGAAGGAGCCAGACTGAGGGGCGTAACGTGGTGCTCGGCCAGGTGGTAGCAGTAGAAGCCGTTCTTGTCGGCGTACTCCAGCAGCTTGAGCCGTTCCTCGTAAATCTTGCTGTGGGGTTGCTTCTCCCACTCAATCCAGTCAAACAGGCCAAACTCCAGCGAGCGACCACCGCCGGATGAGGATTGCTGTGTGCTCATTTTAGGGACTCCTTGCCTAATGAGTTTGAAAACGGAACTCGAGGTTCAAAACTGAAAAAGTGGGCAGGTCGCCCTGAAAGCGACCTGCCCAAAATGGCGCCCTGGGAATGAAAGACAGGACATTAACCCTTGTAGGCAGCCTTGACGGCGTGCATGTGGCCGTTGCGCGGCACTGTGCTGCCGGGATAGATCCAGCTTTCCACCACTGCCGGGTCACCCACGACAGTGTGCGGGAACCAGAACAGGGGCATGGTCATGTAGTTATCAAAGGCCCAGTTGCCCCACTCGCGGGCGATGCGGTCCCGCTCGTTGAAGTCGGACGCAGTGCGCCAATCATTGGCTACACGGTTGACCCAGTTGTCCTGGTAATGGCTGCTGGCCCCGAACGTGCTGGTAAAGCCGGAAAGATTTCCGTACTCCAGCGGGAAGTAGATAATGATGTTGGGCCAGACCCGGTTCTGCATCTCCCGGCCCCGGTAGCGTTCCCGTACCTGGGAGGCGCTCAGGTCCTCAATATCCACTTCAATGCCCACGTTCTGCCAGTAGGTGGCAATGGCTTCCATCGCCTGGGGCAGTTCCGCTTCACCCGGTGAGACGTAGGACTGCACCGTTACCTTGACCGGGTTGCTCTCGTCGTAACCGGCCTCAGCCAGCAGCTGCCGGGCTTCGTCCGGGTTGTACTTGTATTCGGTCTCGTAGCGGCTCGGCCAGGTGTCGTCCCAACCGTAGTGGCTGGGGTGGAAGTAACCAACATACATCAGTTCGCCGATGCCCTTGTAAAGGACGTCCAAGAGCTCTTCCCGGTTAATGGCCTTGTTCATGGCCCGGCGAACCTTCCAGCCGTTGTTCTTGAACTGGGGGGAATTGCGGTCCTGCACCGGCTCCTGACCGGCCCAGGGGGTCTCTGCCCAGGGCACGCTGGGGTCATAAGCTGCAACGTCTCTGGGGTCGTCGCTCAGGTACATCCCGCCAAAGAAGACGAAGAAGTTGTTTGAAGTAAACTGGGAACGGAACAACTTCATGCCGTTTTCGGCGGCGTCCTTCTGCAGGTCCAGGGGCAGGTCGGCCAAGTGGGCTTCGCCGGCCAGCAGGGCGGCGTAGCGGCTGGCGTCCTCAGGAGTCCAGTAAAGCCGGATTTCCTGGAAATCGGGGTCATCAGGGAGAACGCCTTCCGGCAGGTCGACGTTGTGGGTCCAATGCTCGCCGGGAATCTTCTCCATGATGAAGGCCAGAGCGGGCTCGCGGCCCGCGTATTGGTAGGAACCGGTGCCCTGGAGGCCTTCCTCGTCAAGAAGCGCTTCCCGCGCCTCAAGAGTTGCCGTGCAGGAGGCAGGGGCAGTCTCGCCACAGAAGTAAACTTCGTCACTGCCACCGACCGAATTCCAAAAGTCCTTGCTCCAGGGACCCATTTCGGAGGAGGCGTTGCTCATCACGAATTCGGCGTCGAAAGTGGTTACCGGGTTTCCGTCCCTGCCGTGGAATGTGACGGTAAAGGTGTAGTCGTCGATCTTGGTAAAGTACTGGTCGGGACCGGCCAATGGGCTACTGTCCTCGTTCCGGCCGCCAACGAAGTAACGCCAGGTACCCAGCCGAGTATCGGGCCTGGTCAGCACCTGGGCCGTGTGCAGGAAGTCGTCGGCGGTCAACTCGCCCCAGCCGTTGTGGAACTGGATGCCTTCGCGAAGCCAGAAAGTCCACTCGGACAAGTCGTCACTGGCTTCCCATTTGTAGGCCAGTTCCGGCACGTATTCGCTGGTGGTTGGGTGAATGCCGATGGCATAGTCCAGCGTGGGGTCATACTGCACGTAGGCCTGGCGGCTGCCCTTCCAGGGGCGGTTGGTCTCGTTGTTGGCGGAAGTGATGGCAAACTCGAGACGGGTTACTTGCTTGGCAGCAACGGCGGGCGTGTCAACCATGGCCGGTGCAGTGGTGGGCGCCGGCTCCTGCTGCTGTGCCATGGGTTCGCTACCCTGGGTGGTTCCACCCGAGCCGCCGGCCATGCCGGTGCTGGGTTGGCGCTGGGCCGCCGGCGGGGGACCGGCCGGCTGCTGCATCTGTTCCTGGGCCGCTTGCTGGGCCGCGGTGCTGGGAGCGCCCCCAGTCTCGGCGGGGCTTTCCTCGGCAGCGCCACAGGCAATCATCATTACCAGCAGCAGGCTCAGGGAGCCGTAGAGCCATATTTTGGGTTTATTTAACCAGTGATAAGACATTATTCCTTACGTTGCCTCCTTGTTATTTAAGGTTG
>JAJEDS010000039.1 GCA_022821365.1 Dehalococcoidia bacterium
AGTTTCAGGATAGTGGGGCGCCAGGCAAGGGGGCAAGGGGTGGTTGCCAGTGAAAAGCGGGACCGGCCACGACAATCACAACGATAAGGAAACGGGAAGTCGTAATGCGATTGCCCCGCTGGACAGCCTGGGGCAATCGCACTTTAATTGGATATCCGGTTCACATACTTCAATTCCAAGGTATTTCTCACCGCAGAGGCGCAGAGAACGCGGAGTTGCGCAGAGAATTTCAGCCCTCCTGTACGCATTCTGCGCCTCTTTGGTTAAAGGAAGTCTCCAAAATGCGATTCCCATGCTGGACTGCCAGGGTGTTGCTGAACGTCCAGGTAACCAGTGCTATAATGGACAAGCTCTTCCAAGTTGCGGGCGAAAGGCCTGCGACGTTGCTTAGCCGAAGTGGCGGAATGGTAGACGCGCCGGTCTCAAAAACCGGTGGGAGCAATCCCGTGTCGGTTCGAGTCCGACCTTCGGCACCACTTTCATATTGGTTCCAGGTCGTAATCGCGACTTGAATGGAGATGCCGCCCGAGAAGAAGGGCGGCTCTTTTGTTCTCTAGTGCCCTGCAACCATTTCAGCCGAGTTCCTCTCTGTCAATCTCACCTGGAGCTCCGTTATTGCAAATGAATCCTCGTCTGTAGACGAATCAGCCCACAGGCGGGCGCCGGGTCTGCGGCATACTGGATTCCAGCTTCCTGGCCACCTGCAGCAGCTTCAACTCGTCGAAGTGGCGGCCTACCACCTGGACACCTATGGGAAGTCCGTCGGAACTGAAGCCAAAAGGCACGGAAATAGCCGGAGATCCGGTCAAGTCCCAGGGCAGGGTGATACGCAACGTGTGCCTGCCCGCCAGGTCACGGCCTCCGATGTGAAACTCATTCTGCCCGTAAGGGAAAGCTGGCATGGGTACGGTAGGACACAGAAAAATATCGTAGCGGCTGAAGTACCCTTTCACTGCCAGGCGAAGCTTCTCCCACTCCTCTGTGGCGTGCAGGTATTCGTCAATTGCGAAGGTACTGCCCTCCACGAAGCGGGTTCGGAACAGCGCCGTCAACTCCGATTCCCTTCCCGCTATGGTGGGGGCGGAATAGCGCCGGGCCTCCATGGTAAAGATAACCGTGGAAATGGCAGAGGCGTTATTCTCTGTCAGCGCTGGAATTTCCACGGGCTCAATATTCAGACCGCTATTCCTCAGGGCCGCCGCCGCTTCGGCCACTGACCGTTGCACCTCGGGTTCCACGGGCACTCCGGTGGTGGGACTCCACCCTACCTTCAAGCCGCTCAGGTCAACGTCCAAAGGGGAGTAGTCCGGTACTGGCACCGGCGGCGTGTACAGGTCCACGTCGTCAGCGCCGGCTAGAACGGACATACCCAGAGCAACGTCTTCCACGGTGCGGCCAATGGGACCCACGTGGATCGCGCGAAGGATGGTTTGGGGCTGAATGCCGGTGTAAGGTATCCGGCCCAGGGTGGGCTTGATGCCTACCACGCCGCACAGGCTGGCCGGGGCCCGGATGGACCCGCCCAGGTCCGTGCCCAGGCCGAATGGCGAGAGCCCGGCAGCGATGGCGGCCACCTCGCCCCCGCTGGAGCCGCCGGCGGTCCGGTTCAGGTTCCAGGGATTGCGGGTTGTGCCGAAGACGTCGTTGTCTGTTTCCCACCACAGGGCAAACTCTGGCATGTTGGTTTTGCCCAGCAGAATGCCGCCAGCCGCCTTCAGGCGAGTGTAGACCTCCGAGTCCTGCCGGGATATATAGCCATCGTAGATCTTTGAGCCCAGGGACATTCGCATCCCCGCCGTTTCGATGCAGTCCTTCAGGGTGTAAGGCACACCGTGGAGGGGGCCAAGTTCGTCGCCTCGCATTACCTCCGCCTCCGCTTGCCGGGCCTGTTCCATGGGATCGTCGGCAAAGAAGACTATGGCGTTCAGCGTGGGGTTCAGCTGAGCAATTCGATCCAGATGGGCCTGCACGACCTCAACCGGAGACAGCGCCTTCTGGCGGATTCTGGCTGCCAGTTCCGTGGCCGAAGCGTAGTAAATCTCTTCACTCAAGGCAGTCCTCCACAGGTAGAGAATGGGTCTCAGCCACCAACCGCTTCATTGGCGTTTCCCTCGGCAGTCTCAGTCTTCTTACTTTTGCAGGGCGGCTTCAAACGTGGCTGCCTACCGGACCGGAGGCCACATTATCCAGCCCCGTCGGCTGGTGTTGCGCAGGCGCAGCAGGTGGCCTTGGCCAGTGGTGACGTACAGGCTGCTCTGATCGGCGTCACCGAAGCAGCAGTTGGTGGGGCCGTCCACGCCCACGGGCATGGGATAGGTTTCCAGCACCCGGCCCTGGGGAGTCCAGACGTAAATCATGGGGCCGGGGCCGCTGATGGTGTTTCCGGCTGCCGCCACGATGTTCCCCTCCGAGTCCAGGCACATGCCGTCGATGCCCCTCTGGGGGCCCCGGTAGTCCCGACCGAATTGGTGCAGAACGATGTACGCGCCCAGAGAACCGTCGCTATTGATGGGGTAGGAGCGCAGTTCCCGCAAGCCGTCGGGAGAGGGGTCCGTCTGGATGATGTACAGGCTGCGCTCGTCGGGCGATACCAGCAGACCGTTGGTGCCGGTGGTATCAAAGGTCATCCGCTGGCAGGTATAGGTGCCGTCGGGCTGCGGGTCGGCTCGCAGGATGTCCCGGTTCATGTTCTCTTGCTGCTCGCTGGGGTCGATGTTTCCCTCGTTCCAGGGATTGCTGAACCAGATGCGCCCCCGCCGGTCTATGGCCAGGTCGTTGGGGGTGTTCAGACGTTGGCCGTCCAGTTGTTCAACGATGGTGGTGGTGCCGCCGTCGGGCTCAAAGCGTACGATGGAGCGACCGCCGGAGCAGCAACCGTAGAGACGGCCGTCGGCGTCAAAGGCCAGGCCGTTAGTGTGGTTGGTGTTTTCGCGGTAGATGGCGCACTCGCCGGTCTCCGGGCTGTAGGCCATGATGCGGCTGGCCGGAATGTAGGTGAACAAGAGCCGCCGGCCGTCCCAGGCCGGCCCTTCGGTTAATCGGCTGAAGGGACCCGCGACTTGTTCCCATTGCAATGCCATGTTTTCCTCCTGCGTCTGGATGATTCTCGGTGCGCCAGGCCAATGGCCTTGGTGGATGGCTGAACTCTATTCTTGGTTCGTTGGGCGTCTGGAAGTCGATGATCGTAATGCCCAGAGGATATTCTGCCCAGGCCACCAAGCCTACAGCCGGTAAGCCCGTACCGCCGTTGCCTGGAACATGGCGGCTCGCTCGGTTTCGGTGTAGCCCCGGGAGAACAGCTTGAACGCGTTCCAGACGATGGTGTAGGGGTAGGATGCCTTGTCCACCGGGAAGTTGCTCTCAAACATGCAGCGTTGCGGGCCGAACTGTTCGATACAGTAAGTCAGCCAGGGACCGATGGTGTCGGCCACTTCCGCTGAAGTGGGCGGAGTGTCACGCCGGTGCCAGTCGTGGCCGCTGATCAGGTTGCCAAACCCGCCCAGCTTCACCACCACGTTCTCCCGTTGGGCCACGGCAGCGATGGCCCGCTGCCAGTCGGCGAACACTTCGTCTCGCCTGCCGGCATAGGGTCCAACGCCCAGGGGGCGCCCCACGTGGTTCAGGATGATGGTGGTGTTGGGGAAGGCGTCCGCCAGGTCCGCCAGTTCGCTCAACTGGGTGTGGTACACCAGGGCATCGAAACTGAGGCCCAGCGCTTGCAGACACGAGAACCCGTCGCGCAGACGGGAGTCCAGCATCATCTCCGCCGTGTTGGATGCCGGGGAGCCAACCTCAGGGCTGGCATCCCAGGCGCAGGAGAAGCGAATGCCCCGGAAGCGGTTGTTGCTGGCTTCCTGCAGCGCTTCCAGCACCGGCTGCACCTCCGCGCCCAGCATCAGGTTGGCGTTGCCCACGATTCCGGCGGCCACTTCCGCGGGGCCGTATTGGCCGCTGGCGCTCTGGGCGGCCAGGCCCTGAACGAACTCGACTTCGCCCACCGAGCGCATTTCCTCAGGCCCCCGGACGCGGTACATGGAGTGGAACTCGATGAACACTGTTTGGGTGACGTTGTGGCCCCCTGCCAGGTCCCGGGTTAACTGGTCCAGGAAATAACGGTCGCCCTCCCGGTCCCAGAAATGGTGGTGCGGGTCGCAGATGGGCAGGTCCGGCTCCAAAGGTTCTTCCACCGCCAGCGCCAGCCAGGAATCTCGTTGACTTGCCATGTCACCTCTTCACCGGCCGCCTGCCTTTATTGCCGTCGTTCATGCGGCGGCCCTTGTTCAAGAATGTTGACCCTGGACGGCAGCTCAAACAGACCGATTAAGGCCGGTTCAGTTATCCTTTCGTCTCCCGGCCAAATGCCTTGGCTATCCCAGCGAGAAGAACTCCATGACCGGGCCAAAAGCCTCGGGTTCAGTCAAGGTGGGAGCGTGGCCCACGCCGGGAACTTCAACCATGCGGCAGTCCTGCATCTCCGCCACCATGCGCAGGGCGGTCTCCGGCGACAGCAGGTCGCTGTCCCCGCCCCTTACCAGCAGCACCGGGCCGGGTATATTCAAAGCCAGTTTCCAGGACGTTTCCGGGTCGGGTCGGCGAGGGTCTGTGCGGACTGCCGGGTCCATCTTCCAGGTGTAGCCGCCACCGGGCAGGCCCTTAACCGCGTGGCCGGCCACGGTGCGTTGGTCGGCGTCGCTGAGGGAACTGAAACCTACCCGCTGCTCACTGTGCCAGGCTATGACCCGTTCCATCGTCTCAAAGGTGGTGACCGCATCCCGGGTGGTGTTGGCGATGCGGGCGCCGCCCCGGGGGTCAATCTCGGGGCCGATGTCGTTCAGCACGGTGCGTTCCACGCGTTCGGGATAGGTACCAGCATAGGTCATGGAGATGCGTCCGCCCAGGGAAGTGCCGACCAGCGATATGCGCTCGAAGCCCAGGGCCTGCCGCAGCCCTTCCAGGTCGGCGATGTATGCGTCGTTGGAATAGTTGGCGTCCGCCGCCCAGTCGCTCTCGCCCCGGCCGCGAACGTCCACCGAAATGACGTGGTAGCGGGGCGCGAAGTGGGGCGCCAGGTAGTCGAAGTTGTGGGCGTTTCCGCTGAGGCCGTGGACCATGATGACCGGCGGCGCGCCGGCCTCGCCCCACTCCAGGTAATGCAGGTCGAGGTCGCCCACCCGGACGAAGCGGTCTGTTGCCGTGGCAGTTCCAGTAGTCATGGGGCCTCCTCAATAGGTAACTAGAAACTTCCTCTAAACAGTGTGTGAATTCTGACCGAGGTTGGGTCTATTTCTTTACGTGAGCCGTCACCCGCACCCAACCTTCCTCCATCAAGGTTAAAGGGACTCTTGAGTTAGCTGATTGCCGCGGAGGCGATTTCCTCCATTGCCCGCAGTGCATCGTCGCCGGCCTCGGCGGGCAGGCCTATGGTTACCCGGTCGGCGCCGGCAGCTTCCAGGCGGCTGATGAGGTCGGCGTCTGCGGGGACGTTGCAGACCATCAGGCGTATGGACTTGGGGTCCCGACCAGCCGCCTCCGCCAGTTCGTCCAGGGTTGCCCGCCCCGCTCGCACCTGCTCCTCGTCGACCCGCACGGGCATCCAGCCGTCCCCATACTCCACCACCCGCTTGAAGACGTTGGCAGCGAACCCGCCCAGGTAAACCGGGGGATGGGGATTCTGCACCGGTTTGGGTGAGCAGCGCACGGCGGGGAAATCAACGAAGCTGCCGCGGAACTCGGCTTCTTCCTGTGTCCAGAGTTGCTTCATGGCCAGGATGTGCTCCCGGGTCTGGCCCCACCGGCGGCGGAAGTCACCGCCCATAATCTCCGTCTCTTCCTGCAACCAGCCGGCGCCTATGCCGAACAGGAAGCGGCCGTTGGAAAGCCGGTCCAGAGTGGCGATCTGCTTGGCATGCAACAGCGGATTGTGCTCCGGCACCAGGCTGATGGCGGTGCCCAGCTTGATTGAGCTGGTGGCCGCCGAGGCGCGAGCCAGGCCGATCAGCGGGTCGCCGATGTCGGCCATGGAGGCGGGAATGGAGCCGTCGGCGGTGCCGCCGTAGCGGGAAGTAGTGTTGACCGGAAGTATGGGGTGTTCCGGCAGCCAGAAGGACTCGAAGCCCAGTTCCTCAGCCCGCTTTGCAAGGACCGCCGGGTCCAGCGAGTTGGATGACACCCTGGCCGTAATTCCAATGTCCATGACAGCGCCTCCTGTAGAAGGGTTTGAGTTGATTCTACCATCGACGGTTGAAATTGGGGGTTCCGGCTTTAAACCAAGTCAACACGAAACTGACACGGGAAATAGTGGTGGCAAAAAGGCTGTCATTATTGTATGTGTTAGCCAATTCGATGACAGTTTTGGCCACTTTGAATGGCTGTTTTCCCCTGCTAATATTTCCCATGTACATATCGTCTTAGCTCTGGTTTAGTATACTGTCCGCCTACCGGACACCCACTATGAAGCGCCGGCGCCGTGATTCCGCCGGCTGGGCGATGGCCGGCAAGAGGCGCCAGAACAGTCAGCCTGGAGGCCTATAGCATGGCAGACCAATCCCTGGACAGGGTCAAGTTCCTTACATTCGACATATTCGGCACCGTGATAGACCTGACGGGGAGCCTGGCCGCTCCGGCGGGGGAGTTTCTGGCGGCCAATGGGTCGGACGTCACCGGGCAGGCCTTCTATGCGGACTGGCGGGAACGCCAGCGCATCGAGCAGTACCAGGACAACCTGATGATGCTGGGGCATAGCGGCTACCTGGAAACCTGCCGCCGGGCCTTTGTCTACTGCCTGAAGAAACACAACGTGAGCTTTACGGCCGACGCCGTGCGGGAGTTCATGCAGGTCTACATGGACCTGCAGCCCTATCCCGACGCCGTCGAGGGACTGCGGGCCGTGGGCGCCCGGTACAAGCTCGTGGCCCTGTCCAACGGGGAGCAGTGGTACCTGGAGATGCTGCTGAGCAACAACGTGCCGGTGGAGTTTGACGCGATAATATCGGTGGACCAGGTGGGGGCGTTCAAGCCATCCCCGGGCATATACCGCAAGGCGGTGCAGAGGCTGAAGTGCGAGCCAGGGGAGATTATGATGGTGGCGGCCCACTCCTTTGACATTCTGGGAGCCCAGGCCTGCGGCTTCAAGGCCGCCTACGTCAACCGTTACAATCTGCCCACCGAGGATTCGGAGTACCAGCCTGACATTATTGTCGACGACTTTGTGCAGTTGGCCGAGCGGCTGCTGTCATAAGGCGGCCGAGCCCAGGCTCGGTGTAGTTCAGCAGGAGTCTTGCCCCCACTATATGCTTGTATATTCGGTTGCGGCCTGAGTGCGGAGCGTACCGCAGTTTCTGAAGGAGATTGACAAACAAATGGAAATTGGTCTGAGTATTCCCCGACTGCCCGATGCCGATGGAATCCGGCGGTTCGTGCAACGGGCCGAGGAACTGGGGTTTGAGTCCGTGCTGGTGGGCGACCACATCCTGCTGCCTACCGGCGGCACCAATCAGTACCCTTACACGGCAGACGGGTCCTTCTCCCGTCCTCCGGATGAGCCCTTCCTGGAAACCATGACGCTGCTGGGATACATGGCGGCCTGCTCCCATACCATCAAGCTGGGCAGCACCGTCATTATCCTTCCCTACCGCAACCCACTGGTTCAGGCCAAGATGTTCGCCTCGCTGGATGTTCTGTCCAACGGTCGAATGATCTGCGGTGTGGGCGTGGGTTGGCTGGAGAAGGAGTTTGATACCCTGGGTGTTCCCTACGCCGAGCGTGGCCCTATGAGCGACGAGTACCTGGAGATATTCAAGGCCTTGTGGACCCAGGCAGACCCGGAGTATCACGGCAGATACTTTGATATCGAGGGAGTCCAGTTCTACCCCAAACCGGTTCAACAGCCCCATGTGCCCATCTGGGTGGGAGGGCACAGCCGGCCGGCCCTGCGCCGGGTGGCCAGGTACGGGGACTGCTGGCATACCACCCGGCAAACGCCCGACTTTGTGGCCCGGAACCTGCCGTACCTGCGTGAGCAGGCGGAACGGGCAGGCCGCGATCCCGCGGATATCTCCATTTCATTAAAACGCAGCCTGCACTTTACCGACCTGGACGCAAGCGAGGAGAGGTCCGTTCGGACCGGCGGTGTCATAATAGCCACCACCCAGGAGGTTATAGACGACGTCTATTATTGCCGTGAGCTGGGCATTGACCAGTTGACTTACGACTTCCGGGTGGAGGGCATTGACGCCTGCATCGGGGTGATGGAACACCTGGCGAGGGAGGTGCTGCCGGCGGCCCAGCGCCTGGGCTAGTGAATCCGGACCCCATGCCCACCAAGGCGGTATGGCCGGCGACCTTCAGGCGCCGGCCGTTGCAGTAACTAAAGGCCGCTGTCCTTGAACTGCTTTGCGCGCTTTACCAGGTGGTTGGCCGTCCGCTTCATCATGGCAATCTGGTCTTCGTTGACTTCTTGCTTGACGGTTCCGGGAACGCCAGTGAAGAAGGAGCGGTCGGGGACGTGAGTTCCGGAACGCACCACGGAATTGGCGGCAATGAGACACTCCTTGCCGATGGAGGAGCGGTTCAGGAAGGTACAGTTGTTGCCCAGCAGCGAGCCGGTCCCAATGCGCGTGCCGTGAACCACCACCGCGTGCCCAATGGTTACGTAGTCCTCGATTACCATCCCGTTGCCGTGTATAACGGCGCCCTCCTGGACGTTGACATAATTGCCAATTGTCACTTTTTCTTCGCCGTCGGCCCGGATGGTTACTCCCGGCCAGATGCTGCTGTACTCGCCGATTTCAACGTCGCCGACCACGTAGGCGAACTCACTGACCCATGCCGTTTCAGCGATCCTGGGGGTCTTGTCTCCGAGGCTCCTGATCAATTCAATCCTCCTGATATAGCTCTTCTTAACAAACCCGGTTGGCGCCGGTTTGCGGCTAATAAATGGCGGCTACTACCAGGCACGGATTATACCGCAGTAAGGCCGGATGCGGGGGGCCGGGCGGGGGCCCGATTGGAAGCGGGAAGGGCCGCAAGTTCACCTAACCGCGCGCATGGCCTGGCGGGCAGCCATATCCATCTCGCGGTCGCGGATGGCGCGGCGCTTGTCGAACTGGCGCTTGCCCCTGGCCAGACCCAGCTCCACCTTGGCGACGTGGTTCTTGATGTAAAGTCGCAAGGCCACGATGGTCAAACCCTTCTGGGATACTTCGTCGGTCAGCCTGGCGATTTCGTCCTTGTGGAGGAGCAGCTTCCGGGGACGCCTGGGTTCGTGGTTGAAGATGCTGGCCGGGTCGTACTGGGCGATGTGGGAATTGAGCAGCCACAGTTCGCCCTCCATGGGTCTGGCGTAGGCGTCTCGCAAGTCCACCCTGCCAGCGCGAATCGACTTTATTTCAGTGCCGGTCAGCGCCAGGCCGGCCTCGTACCGGTCCAGGATTTCGTAATTGAAGGTGGCCTGCCGGTTGAAAGTAATGGTCCGGTTATTGGGCTGCTCTTTGGCCGCCGTCTTTTTCTTTCTGCTGGGCATTTCACTTAGTCTTCCAGGATTTGATTAACTTGGGAACCTCTGATTAAATCCCTGCTCCCTTGTCGGGGAAATGTCAGGATGAGGGTGCCAGCTTGCCACCGGAAGGTTCCCCCTCAACCTAACCCTCTACCACCGGGGGAGAGGGACTTATTTAGACCTACCTTAGAACTGGGGCCTGTCTGGGCTTCCCGGTCGGCCTCCCAGCAATTCTATTGCTCGGTCAAGCTGTGGGTCAGAATCTGACTGCTGGTCGGCTTCCACGACGATTGTAGGGGTTATGCCAGAGCCTTCAATCAGGGTGCCGTTGGGTGTGTACCACCGGGCAATGGTGTAGTAAATGCCCGAACCGTCGGACAGGCGGTGCCTGGTGTTGACGCTGCCCTTGCCAAAGGTGGCCTCTCCTACCACCGGGGCGCGGTCGTGGTCGATAATGGCCCCGGCGAACACCTCGCTGGCGCTGGCGCTGTACTGGTTGACCAGCACAACCATGGGAATGTCCTTTCCGTTCCCGCCAGACGTCACGTTCCACTCCCGGCGGTTTCCCAAACCGTCCAGTTCGTAGGTTACCAGTCCCTCTTCAAGAAACTGGCTGGTTACGTCGACCACGACGCCCAGCAAGCCGCCGGGATTGTAGCGCAGGTCAACGATTAGGCTCCGGCCGTCACTGTCCTTGAACTCTCGGAGCGCTTCAGCAACGTGGCTGTTGGTATTGGTGGCAAAGCTGGAAATCTGCAAGTGGCCGATGCCGTCTTCCAGCATGGTGAAGCGCACCGTCTCCAGGGGAATTTCGCCCCGGGTAATTGGGATCAGGACAGGATCAAGGTCGTTGGCGTGAAGCACCAGTAGTTCTACCGTGGTGCCTTTGCGCCCCCTGATCCGGGAGACGGCCTCCTGCAGGCTGAGGTTTTCGGTGGGTTCCCCGTCAACCTCCAGGATCACGTCGCCGGCCCGGATGCCCGCCCTTTGCGCCGGGGTGTCGGGCAGGGGGGCAATGACCGTAAGCATCTCCTCCCGAATGCCGACCTGGGCGCCGATGCCCTCGAACACTCCCTGGATCTTGGACTCCTCCTCGCCGAAGCGCTGCGGGTCCAGGTAGGAGGCGTAGGGATCGTCCAGGGCGTCCAGCATTCCTCGAATCGCCCCGCCGCTGAGTTCCGAGGCATCAAGGGTGCTGCGGTCGATGTGCTCCCGCTGGAGCAGTTCCCAGGCTTCGCCCAGGCGCTCGAACTCGGGCGGCAGTTGAGATGATGAAGCCGTTACCGGTTCGGGGATCTCAAAGGCTCCCTGCAGGCCGTAATTAACCGCCAGGGCCAGCGCGGCGCCGGCAGCCATGACAACCAGGTATGTTCCAAATAGCCGGAGCTTGTTCACGTTGAACTCGTTCCTGTCGTCGCAGTTGGCCCGTTCACATTCAGATAAGCTATGAAAATTGTAACATAGCGGCAGTCAGGGTCTTTTTATCCACGAAGGGCACGAAGGGGCACGAAGCTGGATTTTTTGATAATGGTTCCATTTGGTCCCATTTTGGCCCATTTAGGCGATTTATCCACGATGGGCACGAAGGGGCACGAAGGGTTGGTCAGGCCAGGGCGAACCATTGGGACCAGAGGAGCCCCAGGTCGGGTTTGGGGGCCGGCGGGGGCAGTTCTCGGGCGAGCCAATAATCGTACTTGCTCTTCCAGGCCCAGGGGAACAGGTTGGAGACGATCTGGCGGGGTTCGGGGATGTCGCCCCGCTCCCTAACCCGGTCCAGGTATTTGTGCAGGTTCATCCAGGTGGTGAGGCGGAAGCCCTGTTTGGATATCCTGCTGATGATTTCCAGGGGGTTGGGCGGGTCCTGCCGGTCGGC
>JAJEDS010000231.1 GCA_022821365.1 Dehalococcoidia bacterium
GGCATTCACCTGGCCATGGACTACCTGCCCCAGCAGAACAAGCTGCTGGCCGGGGAAGATATAGACCCCGAAACCCACATAACCGCCGAGGGCAAACGGGTGGTAATCCTGGGCGGCGGCGACACCGGCGCCGACTGCCTGGGCATGGCCCACCGCCAGGGCGCGGAGGTGGTTTACCAGTTCGAACTGCTGCCCGAACCCCCGGAGGAGCGGCGCGACGACAATCCATGGCCCCAGTGGCCCATGATTCTCCGCTCTTCTGCCGCTCACGAGGAGGGCGGCATACGGGACTACAACATCCTGACCAAGTCTTTCACCGGCAGCAACGGCCAGGTGGAAAAGCTCCTCGCCGTGCGGGTGGACTGGACCACGGGCGACGACGGCCGTTTCGTCATGAACGAAGTCCCCGGCAGCGAGATGGAGGTGGAGACGGACCTGGTGTTGCTGGCCATGGGCTTCCTGCATCCCGAACACGAAGGCATGCTTACCGACCTGGGCGTTGCGCTGGACGGACGGGGCAACGTGCAGGTGGACGAGAACAAGATGACCAGCGTCCCCGGCGTATTCGCCGGCGGCGACATGGCCCGGGGCCAGTCGCTGGTGGTCTGGGCCATAGCCGAAGGCAGGGAGGTGGCCCGGGGCGTTGACCAGTACCTGGTGGGGAGTTCTAGCTTGCCGAGGTCAATGCCTGCGCAGTAACCTCTTCTTACAGGAATATCCACAACAGAATAGTGGCTAAAAGGGGCAGCAAGTCGCCGCCCCTTTTTGTTTCGCTTCTGCATTAATTCCTGAAGCTAAGCGCTATACAAGTATCTACTTTGGTTCAGCAGTGAGTTATTGTATACACTCTTGTATATACACAAATGGGGGAACATGGAAACCAGAATTAGGAAGTGGGGCAACAGCCTTGCCATACGCATTCCCCGATCAGTTGCGGCACAAATTGATTTGCAACTTGATTCGCCAGTTAACCTGGTCATCAGCGGAAGTGACTTGGCGATTTCGCCTTTACGCCAGGCACCTATAACCCTGGAAGATTTGCTGGAGAGAATTACCGAAGATAACCTTCATAAAGAGATAGACTATGGGCCTCCAATGGGTGAAGAAGTTTGGTAGATACTACAAGTTGGGTACCAAACCGTGGGGAGGTTGTTTGGTTAGACTTCAGTCCCCAAATGGGAAGTGAACAAGCTGACCGCAAGCCGGCATTGGTGCTCTCGCCAGTCTCTTACAACGGTCGCGTGGGGCTGGCACTGTTTGTCCCATAACCCGTCAGGTTAAAGGATATCCTTTTGAAGTGCCGCTTCCCGAAGACTCTACCATCTCGGGAGTCATCCTGTCGGACCAAATTAGGAGCCTGGACTGGCGAGGTCGTAACGCCGAAATGGCAACTACGCTTTCGGAGGAAATCATAGAGCAAGTTCTGGAGAAGCTAAGTCTCTTATTGCCCAGACCAAATTAACAGCGCTGATTGCGATTGCTGAAGCAAGATCGCCTACACCCCCGTCGAAGCTGCAGCTTCCACGAGTTCCGCGTAGCGGGACAGGTATTCCCCCACGTCCAGCACCTGGATGGTGTTGGTGGTTCCTGAGACCCCGGTCAGGCTGCCGTGGACGATGGTTACCACGTCCGACTCATTGACCAGCCCAGTGTCCAGTGCGCCCCGGATGAGCATGGCCACCAGCCTGGAGATGTCCTGTTCCGGCGGGATGACGCCGCTGGGTTGCAGGCCCCAACCCAGGCTCAGCCGCCGCAGGGTGGCCTCGTCGTGGGCGAAGACTATAATGTCGCCTTCCGGCCGGTAGCGAGACACTTCGTTGGCAGCTCGACCGGTGCTGGTAATCACGATGGGTTTGGAGTTCAGTTCCCGTGCCAGCCGGCTGGCCCCGGCCGCAATGGCCTGGGTGCGGTCTCTTGATCGGAAGTCTTTGTAGTAGGGATAGATTTTCTCAGCCTCGCGGATGGTAATGTCCGCCACCCTTACCGCCTCGACGGGATAGCTGCCCACTGCGATTTCGTCGGAAAGCAGGATAGAGTCGCAGCCGTCCAGCACCGCGTTGCTGATGTCGGAAACCTCGGCCCGGGTGGGCGTGGGCGATACAACCATGGACCTGAGCATCTGGGTGGCGATGCAGGAGGACTTGGCGGCCTCGTTAGCCTTGCGGACGATCTCCTTCTGCACCAGGGGGACCTGCTCCATGGGAATTTCCACCCCCAGGTCGCCGCGGGCAACCATCACCCCGTCAACCTCAGCGAGAATTGCATCCAGGTTGTCGATGCCCTCGCCCCGCTCCAGCTTGGCCATTATTGGAGCCACGCTGCCGATGCTCTGCAAAAACTCCCGGGCTTCCTGGACATCCTTGCCGGTGCGTACAAAGGAAACAGCCACCCAGTCCACGTTTTGTTCAACGCCAAATCGCAGGGCGGCCTTGTCGTCATCGGTCAGTATCGGCATGTCAATGGAAACGCCGGGCAGGTTTACGCCCTTGTAGGAGGAAATGGTTCCCCCATTCCGTACCCGCGTTCTCACCTGAATACCGTCGGTTTCCAGGACCTCCAGGCAGACAATGCCGTCGGATATAAAGACAAGATTTCCTACGCGCAGGTTTCTGATTACGCCCGGCTCGGGAAAGGGGATGATGCCGGGATTGCTGGCAGCGTCGTCCGCCGTCAGCCGGTACTCTTCGCCGTGATTGAGGTTAAGTACGTCATCCATCTGGCCGAGGCGCAGCTTGACGCCCCCCAGGTCCTGCAGGACGCTGACGGGACGCCCGTGCTTCTCCGACAGGCGGCGGACGTTGTGGATGACCTCTTCGTGTTCGGCAAAGGTGCCGTGGGAAAAATTGAGCCTGGCGCAGTCCATTCCGGCCAGGATCAATTGCTCCAGCGTTTCGGGGTCCCGGGAAACCGGGCCGATGGTGGCGATGATCTTAGTCTTTCTCATGGCGGCCTCCCTGTCAGCCCGGCGGCGTCTATTCCCGGTTGGCGTAATAGGAGTCGGTGGCCTGCCGCAGCCCGGTGATCCGGTTAGCCTGGAGGGCTTCCCTCCGTTCCTGCGCCCACCGGTTGGAGGTCTGGATTCCCACCAGGCTGCCCTGGAAGTGGGGCATGACGTAGCGGGCCAACAGTTCGTAACTGTGCAGAATCTTTTCTCGTGGCGCCCAGTCCTCCACGCGGATCATAAAGCTGCCGAAGCCGCCGCTGATTTCCTGCAAACGTTCGATACCGGCTATGCAGTCGTCGGGCGTGCCCACGATCCACTGGTTATGCTCAATCATGAAGTCCACGATCTGGTCCTGGGGCACATCGGTGACCTCGTTGCCCAGGGTCCTGCCGAAGTACTCGGTAACCAGGCGGCCGCCGCCCACCCGTATGTCCTCGATGGCCTCCTTCTTGCTCTCCGCCAGGTGCAGGCCCACCACCAGGCCCCAGTCCTCCCGATGTACTTCTTTCCCGTGCTCCGCCGCCGAATCCTCGGCAATGGACCACAACTCCTTCAGGCTGGTGGACCGGACCGTGTCCCGGGGTATGCTCATGGAAAGGACCGCGGCCCCGTGTTTCCCAGCAACGGTAACCCCCGCCGGCGACTGCACCGAAGCCACGGCCACCGGCAGGTGGGGCTGCTGGTAGGGACGCAATTGCAATACGGCCTCGTTGAGTTCGAACCAGTCGCTCTTGTAGGTGATGGGGTCCGTTTCGGTGAACAATCGCAGGATGATGCCCAGGGACTCGTCCATCATTTCCCGCTGGCGGGCGGGGTCAATGCCCAACATCAGGGCATCGGAGGCCAGGGCTCCAGGGCCAACGCCCAGAATTACGCGGCCGCGGGTCAGGTGGTCCAGGAGCACCATGCGGTTGGCAACCATCAGAGGGTGGTGGTAAGGCAGGCTGATGACGCCGGTGCCCAGCCGGATATTGCGCGTCCGCTCCGCGGCGGTGGCGATGAACACCTCGGGCGAGGCGATGGTCTCCCAGCCTGCCGAGTGGTGCTCCCCGATATAGGCTTCGTCGAAACCCAGCATGTCCAGCCACTGGAGCAGTTCCAGGTCCCGTTCCAAGGCCAGGGTGGGGTTCTCTCCCACCCGGTGGAAAGGGGCCATAAATACGCCAAATTTCATCCGCGGGTACTTACCGTTGCCATTGAATGCCATGCCTGGTCCTCCCCGGCGTCGCTTCTGCCCTCAGCCAGCTTGCAGCAACGTCTCGTTCCAAGATTGAAGCCATTCTAACACGGGACGTCGGGCCATTGGTATATGGCTACAGGGAACGCAGCAGACGTGGCAGGTGATGGGCAGCGCATATGAGGTAAGAGTTGTTGATTGTCGCCACACTCCATTCCGGAGGTTACGTCCAGGGGTCCTGTTTTCCGATGAGCCGCAAGTGGCGTTACCTTACCTGGATTTCGGCCTTTGATGGGATTACTGCCTTTGGGACCAGACCAGGGCAATCGCATTTTGGAAAGGTTAATGGAGGCCATCGGCTGTGGTGGGCCGAAAAAGCTGGTTCCGGCGGAAAATGGCGGTAGTTCCCCAAATAATACCCAGCTTTGGGGAGGGGAGAAATGTTTAATTTTCCGCTCTTTTCCGCTCATCCTGGTTGCCTGGCAATCTATGGGCTGCTTCGGTCTTTCAACGAGGGCCCTCGGAGGCGCTTAAGGCAAAAAAGGATAAGCGGAGTTTTCCCAGATTCCCCAGTTTCAGGATAGTGGGACGCCAGGCAAGGAGGCAAGGGAATGCTGCCAGTAAAAGGGCGGGACCGGCCACAATAGTCACACCAATGAGGGAGCGAGCAACCACAAAGTGATTGGCCTGGGGACCGGACGGACCCAGGTATGGCATGGACCGACTATGTGCTATCATTCCCCAAACATTGGCCCAGGACATCGGCCTCAAATACAATCGCGGGTGTGCGTTATGAAAGTTTCCTTCTTCCACCTGATGCCCTACCAACATCTGCCCGAAGACTTCGAGTCGAAGCACCACAGCGCCTGGGTGGACCTGCCCAACGAGAATTTTGATCCGGAACTGGGCCAGCACCACTACACCGACTACCTGGATGAACTGCAGTATGCCGACCAGATGGGCTTTGACGGCGTGTGTGTCAACGAACACCACAATAACGCCTACGGCATTATGCCGTCGCCCAACCTCATTGCGTCCGTGCTGTCCCGCTCCACCTCCCGGGCCGCGCTGGTGGTGCTGGGCAACAGCCTGGCCCTGTACCAGCCACCCCTGCGGGTGGCCGAGGAGATGGCGATGCTGGACCTGATGAGCGGCGGCCGGCTGGTGGCGGGGTTCCCCGTGGGCACATCAATGGACACCACCTTCTCCTACGGCCAGGTGCCCATCACCCTGCGGGAGAAGCACACCGAGGCCCACGACCTGATAATGAAGGCCTGGTCGGAGCGGGAGCCCTTCATCTTCAACGGCAAGTACAACAAGCTGCGCTACGT